>CATJZH010000054.1 GCA_949746285.1 uncultured Clostridia bacterium | reverse complement strand
TGAGTGGAAAGTGCCATATACAATTCCAAAATGTTGGTGGGATTTTGAAGAATTAGTTTTATTCCTGTTCTATCTTCTCCTTCCACTTGAACTTCTGCAAATGCAGGAATACAAACTAAATCTACACCTGATGGTGCTACAAAACCTCTTGCTATTGCAACTGCTTTTATTGCTTGATTCAAAGCTCCAGCTCCTATTGCTTGCATTTCTGCTCTTGTACTTTCTTTTACCAACCCAGCAATTGCTCCTGCAACTGAATTTGGGTTTGATTTTGATGAAATTTTTAAAACTTCCATTTTTCTTCCTCCTATTATTTTTATTTTATCTTGTGTTTCGATGAAATTATTTTACATCGTTTTCAAAAATGTGTCTATATTTTTTGAGGAAGTTTTTGAAGTTTTGAATGTGCTTTTTCGACACTGTCTCTAGTGTTTTGGCAGATATTGTCATCTTGTGTCAAGCATTTTATGTTGTTATAATTAATTGTCGATTTTAGTTAGTTTTGAACAAAAGAGGACATTATGAAAATTGCAAAAGACAAAACTTATTGCAAATGTCCTCGTCTTTGTTCGTGTACCAATTTTACGTAAGTAAAATTGTGTACAAAGTTGCCGAAGGCTTTATATAATAGGAATTGCGGAGCAATTTCCTATTATATGAAAAAGCAAAGAGCCGCCAAAGCGACTCCCATTGCATCTAGAATAATTTGTGATCAAAACTTTATTACTACTGCACTGTATGCAGGTAATACATGTCTTTTTTTCACTTCCTCTGTTGAAACTACAAATACGGATTTTTTCAAGTTATGTTTTATAAATATTTCGTGTGGGGATCTGTTTACAATAAATAAAAAGCGTCCTCTTTTGTAAATTAATTTCTTATCGCTTATTTCAAAAATTTTAAAATTCTTTGATACAGAAAACGTCTTTCTATTTTGTATTCTAAATTCTCCCATCTTTACATAAAACTCATATATATCTTTGTTTATTTTACTTGGAAATGGCTTTCTGTTAAACGGGTCTTTATATCCTGTAGCCCCTACCTCATCACCAGCAAAAATTGATGGTAATCCTGGAAGTGTATACTGAAGAAATACAGCAATTTTTTGTAACTTAATCGCTAATTCTTGTTTTTCTTTAGGAATAAAATCATTATCAAATTCCCATTTTCTAAATTTCTCAGTATTAAATCTATCTCCATCATACCAATATTGTGATTTTTCCATATCCCAAACATTCTCAAACTCCAAACTTTCTTTCATAAAATTTCCTACTAAGATGTTTGGAATTCTTGGTGTATCATGAGATGAGAGAAAAATTGGAGACACATCTAATGCCTCAGGTGGATATAAATTACATATATTTTCTACTATATCTTTGTAATTTTTTGGATTTCCCCATCTAACATATCGATGAATTGAATTTCCAAACTGGTAATTCATTACTCCATCTAGCTCATCGCCTTCTAAAAATCCTCTATATTCGCCCGTTATGGCGTTTTTCCATACTTCTCCTAAAAGATATGCTCCATTTGAAATGTTTCTAAAATATTTTAAAACATGATCTGGCAAATTATCTGCCACATCAAATCTAAATCCATTCATATACTTCAGATACATTATAGTAATTTTAGTAAAATATTCAAAATATCTATTATGATATTTATTAAATTCTACTAAATTTTCATATCCCCACCAACATTTTGGTTTAGAATATGGGATTTCCCAATCATACATATCAGGATTTTCTTTTAATAGTGGATTTTCTGATGAGGAATGATTAAAAACTTGGTCTTGAACGAGTTTGATTCCCATTTTATTTGCTTTTTGACTAAGTTTCTCATAATCTTCCCACGTTCCCACCAATTCATCTATTTCCTCATAATCCTCAATATCATACCTATTTGACGATGGACTTTTAAAAACTGGAGTTAAATAAATTACAGTTACACCAAGAGATTTTATATATGGTAATTTTGCTATAATTCCTTTTAAATTGCCACCATACCACTGATTATTCCGGTATTCTCCATCTTCATCTGCCCTCCATTTTGGATAAGTTTCCCAAGATACAACTTTTTCTTTTAAGTGTTCTGGGATATCCTTAGCACAAAATGTATCTACATAAATTTGATACATTATTCCGCCTTTTACCCAATTTGGTGTTTTAAAAGAAGCTAAATAAACAAACTGCTCAAAAAAATTGAATTCAAAAGAATCTACAATTACTAATTCTTCAGTTTGATTATTATATTCTATTTTCTTCGTCTGATTATTAAGTTTGAGCTCTATATAAAAAGTTCTATATCCAGGCGAATCAAATATTACTTCTCCTTCAAACACGCTTTTGGTAGGTGTTGAAAAAATTTCATTATATACCAAATAACAGTTTTTTTCTCCTCCTGGAGCTTCTCCATACCTATTAAACATAACTTTTAAATCATTAGCAAAGCCAAAGCTATTGCTAAGCCGTAATGTAATTTTCATCGTTTCTCCTGTCTTAATAGGAGAATTGTACTTGATAAAAATCATTTTGTTGCCTAGTTGCATTAATAAACCCTCCTTAATTATAAAGCAACGATTTACATGTTTCATCTATAATAAAAAAACATTTCTGTTTTCTCTCATAATTTATTACGATTTATCTTTTTTGTCAATATGTAAATGTTAATTATTTTAATAAATTTAATTACAAACTTTCAATCAAGTTTATCTATTTGAAAAAAAGTCCAAAAAATGCTATAATTAAGTTACATTGGTAGTTTTTTACAATGAATATCTTAAAGAGAGGAGAGCATAATTATGGCTCACGGAGGTCACTGTGGCGGTAGTCACTATTCACATTCACGGTATAGCGGAGGCGGCGGCCCTATTCCAACACCTGTACTTGTAATTGCTATCCTTATTGCTATAGGAATTGCAATTATTTCCCACAATTCATATACAGGGAAAAAACCTTTGGAAGGTAGCTTCAGCAAATATCCTCAATATTTAATAGATAAAGAGGAATATTTCCACAACTCCAAAGATCTTGTTGAAGGCTTGACCTACTTACATGAAAAAACAAATGTACAAGTAGTTGTTATGTCTTCAGACAAATCTTGGTCCGATTCAAAAGCAGTTGATGAGTATTACAAGTTATTTGATGATGAAGCACATATTCTTATTATTGTGCCAACTGCTTGGTATAGCAATACAACTTATTATGCTATAGGTGATTTAGCCGATACTGTAATAAGCGATTCTGGAATAAAGCATATCATAGATAAAATCGATGAAAGCAAAAACGGAGAAAAGTGGAAAAAAGAATTAATCAAGTTTACAGATTTAATTCTAGAAGAGTAATTTTGACCTCAAAAAAGACAGGTTTGGTTCCTAGAGCCAAACCTGTCTTTTTTGTATTATTTATTTATTCTTGTAATTCTTTTTACTTTATTTGTATTATCATCAATTTCAAATAAACAACTATTAAATTTCGCTTTTCCTTCTGCTAATTTATATCTTTCTGGTAAAGAAGTAGAAAATCTTTTTAATGAAACTTCAACATCCATTCCTATAACAGATCTTTTAGGACCTGTCATTCCAATATCTGTAATATATGCTGTTCCTTTTTCAAGTATAGTTTCATCTGCTGTTTGAACATGTGTATGTGTTCCATATACAATTGTTGCTTCTCCATCTAAATAATATCCCATAGCTATTTTTTCTGCTGTTGCTTCTGCATGAAAATCAATTATTATTATATCTACTGCTTCTTTTATTTCATTTATTATATCTTTTGCTATTAAAAATGGATTTTCTGTTAATACTGGCATTGTAGTTCTTCCAATTAAATTCATAACACAAATTGATTTTCCATTACATTCGTATATATCGTAGCCTCTTCCAGGATTATTGTTTGGATAATTTGCTGGTCTTATAATATGTTTATCATCTATAAAATTAAATATTTCTTTTTTTCCCCATGTATGATTTCCCATTGTTACAACATTTACATTTAAAGACAATATTTCTTTATACATTTTTTCTGTTATTCCCATTCCGTCTGCTGCATTTTCTCCATTAACTATAACAAAATCTATATTATTCTCATTTACTACTCTTGGTAAAATTTCTTTTAATTTCTGAAGACCTGTTCTACCAACAATATCTCCTACTGCTAAAATTCTCATTGTTTCTCCTATCTATGCTCTTCCTTCATAATCTTTTAGTACAACGTCATGAGCTCCACCTTCTTTAATACTTACACTAGATACCATTGTTAATCTAGCTTTTTGGTGTAACTCTGGTAGTGTAATTGCTCCACAATTACACATTGTTGATTTTATTTTACTAATAGTAATTGCAACATTATCTTTTAAAGATCCTGCATATGGTATGTATGAATCAACTCCCTCTTCAAATGCTAATTTATTTTTTGTAGGGTCTTCCAAATATCTTTGCCAGTTTCTAGCTCGATTTGAACCTTCTCCCCAATATTCTTTCATAAAAGTACCATTTCTTTTTATAACTCTTGTTGGACTTTCATCAAATCTTGCAAAATATCTTCCCATCATAACAAAATCTGATCCCATAGCTAATGCTAATGTTATATGATAATCATGTACAATTCCACCATCTGAACAAATTGGTATATACACACCTGTACGTTCATAATATTCATTTCTTGCTTCTACTACATCCATTATACTACTTGCTTGACCACGACCAATTCCTTTTGTTTCACGAGTAATACAGATTGAACCTCCTCCTACTCCAACTTTTATAAAATCAGCACCAGCTTCTGCTAAATAATAAAAACCTTCTTTATCTACTACATTTCCTGCTCCTATTTTTACAGAATCTCCATAATGCTCTCTTACCCAGTCTATTGTATTTTTTTGCCATACTGAATATCCATCTGAAGAATCCATACAAATCATATCAACTCCAGCTTCAACTAGTGCTGGTATTCTTTCTGCGTAATCTCTAGTATTTATTCCTGCTCCTACTATAAATCTTTTATTGTCATCTAATAAAGAATTAGGATTTTCTTTATCTGCTTCATAATCTTTTCTAAATACTAAAGTATCTAAATTATCATTTTCATCTAATATTGGAAGACAGCTTATTTTATGTTCCCATATTAAGTCATTTGCATCATGAAGAGATATTCCTTTTTTAGCATATACTACTTTATCTTTAGGCATCATATGATTACTTACTGGATCATCTAAGTTTACCCTTGAAATTCTAAAATCTTTATCTGTTACTAATCCTAAAAATTTTCCTTTGGCTGTTCCATCTTCTGTTATCATAACAGTAGAATGTCCTGTTTCTTTTATTAATTCCATTAATTCTCTTATAGTCGTATTACTTGTAACATTTGAATCGCTTGTTATAAATCCTGCTTTATGTTTTTTTACATTTTTTACCATTTGTGCTTGTTCTTCTATTGTTTGTGCTCCATATATAAATGCACATCCACCTTCTCTTGCAAGTGCAATTGCCATTTTTTCTCCTGAAACTGACTGCATTATTGCAGATACCATAGGAATATTTGCACTATATTTTGGTTCTTCACCTTTTTTAAATTTTACAAGTGGTGTTTTTAAGCTTACATTTGCTGGTATACATCTTTCATCTGTTAAATTTGGTAATAATAGAAACTCATTAAAAGTTCTTGATACATCTTTTAATATTTCAGCCATTTTTGAAAATCCTCCTAACTCTTATTTTACATATATTTGTTATTATATAAAAATATTAACATAAAATCAATTGTTTTTAAGAAATTTATTTCATATTTTTAATTCTTTCTATAGCTTCAACTGTATTTTCTTTAGTTCCAAAAGCAGTTAATCTAAAATATCCTTCTCCACTCGGTCCAAATCCTACACCAGGAGTTCCTACTACATTTGCTTCATTTAATAATTTGTCAAAAAATTCCCAAGATGTTAAACCTTCTGGAACTTTTAACCAAATATATGGTGCGTTTGTTCCTCCATAAACAGTAAATCCTGCTTCTATAAGTCCTTCTTTTATTATTTTTGCATTATTCATATAATACATAATATTTTCTTTTATTTGTTTTTGCCCTTCTTCAGAATATACTGCTTCTGCTGCTCTCTGAACTGGATATGAAACTCCATTAAATTTTGTCCCATGTCTTCTATTCCAAAGCGGATTTAATTCCACAATCTTTCCATTTTCTGTGTATGCTTTTAATTCTTTCGGAACAACTGTATATGCACATCTAATTCCAGTAAATCCTGCTGTTTTAGAAAAACTTCTAAATTCTATTGCAACTTCTTTTGCTCCTTCAATTTCATATATTGTATGAGGTACATCCTCCTCTGAAATAAATGCTTCATAGGCAGAATCAAATAATATAATAGATTTATTTTCTCTTGCGTAATCAATCCATTTTTTTAATTCTGTTTTAGAAAGTGTAGTTCCTGTTGGATTATTTGGAAAGCACAAATATATCATATCTGGAACTTTGCTTGGAAATTCTGGAACAAAATTATTTTCGGCTGTAGCTGGAATATATATTATATTTTCATACATTCCTGTTTCACTATTAAAATTACCACTTCTTCCAGCCATAACATTTGTATCTAAATATACAGGATATACTGGATCTGTTATTGCCACTTTATTTTGAATTCCTAAAATATCTCCAATATTTCCACAGTCACATTTAGCTCCGTCTGATACAAATATTTCATCTACTGATATTTGTACTCCTCTTTTTTCATAATCATTTCTGACGATTTTTTCTCTTAAAAATTCATATCCTTGTTCTGGACCATATCCTCTAAATGTTTGGGTATTTCCCATTTCATCAACAGCTTTATGCATTGCATCTAAAACTGCTGGAACTATTGGTCTTGTAACGTCTCCTATCCCTAATTTTATAATCTTTTTTTCAGGATTATTTTTTTGAAATTCAGCTACCTTTTTGGCTATTGTAGAAAAAAGATAACTATCTTGCAAATTTAAAAAGTTTTCATTTACTTTAATCATATTTTCCTCCATATGATTTTAAATAAAAAAGAAAATAAATTATTATTTTCTTTTTATTATTTTATATCATTATATGCTAGTTTTTTCAAGATTAAAATTCATAACGATAAGACGAAATCTTATAATATCTAAATATTTGTCAAACTTATATAATTTTGAAATTTCATTCTCATTTATTAGTCTTTAACTTTAATATTACTATTAACTTTACAACTTAAATTAATAATAAATTCAATAATTGAATAATAATTATATAAAGTTAATTTATCTAATGGATTTTTATAATCTAAATCTAATATATATCCTGTAAATAATTTAAGATAAAAAGAATTTTCATTTAATACAATTTGAGTTTTTACTTTATTTTTACTATACATCTTAACAATACTGTTTAATACATCATTTGTAAAAATTTTATTTATTAGTTCCTTATCTTCACTTTCAATTTTAAAAAGTTCTTTTATATTTGAAGTATCTATTACATTATTGTCATCGTTTGTATTTTTCAACATACCTAAAGTATCAATATTTAATTTTAAAGAAGTTTTTAACTTATTTTCAAATGAAAAATAAACAAAAAGTCCTCGAAACGTTTCATTTTTAGTTCTAGGTCCAGAGCCGACTGTTCCTGATAAATTTACCATTTCTATACTTACATTATCAAAACATTTTCCAAATATATAGTCTTTATGCCAAGATACATCTTCATATAGATATGGTAAAAATTCTATTTCTCTATATTTTTTTAAAAAAGTAGAATCTGCTTCTTTTCTATATTCCAAATTATTATCTACTACTTTTACTAATTTTGAAATTATTTCTTGTTTAAAAAAATTTGCCAATTTTTCTTTTTTAGTCATGACCTCTGTCATATAATACATACCAAAGCCTACACAAAATATAACTGCTACAATTCCAAGTATAAAAAGAATTTTATTATAATATACAACGCCTGTAAATATTGCTAAAACAACTACTAGTATATACATTAATACTTCTTTTTTCTTAAGCTTAATAATTTCATTTTTATTTGTTTCTAAAGTTTTTCCATATTCTAAACAAATTTTTTCATAAAAATTATTAAATTTTTCTGGTAACTTTTCTTCCATAAAATCCTCCAATTAACTACAATAATTACATAATATACTTCTTAACCCTATATCTATATCTATTTTCCCATTTTTAGAATTATAATCTAAATCTATAAGTGCTGTAAGGATTTGTCTTATTTCATATTCCTTAAAATATGAACTTTGTTTTTTATATTTAGATACTAAAAATGTTTGATTAGGCTTTAGTCCTAACGAATATATTATATCTTTATTTAACCCCATGGCAATAGTACATAAATATATTTTTTTAAAATGGTTATATAATGTTATTAAAATTTTTTGAAGTGGTTCTTTTTGATAAATCAAATTATCTAAAACTTCTAAAGCTTTATCTATTTTTCTTATTGCTAAATTATCTGTAAGTTCAAAAATAATACTTTCAATTTGCTTTATAGCTAAACTCTCTACATCATTTATTGTTATAGTTCCATTTTCTCCTGCATATTCTATCAATTTTCTTATTTCATTCATTAAATTTTGAAGATTAGTTCCAGAAGTTTCAATTAAATAATTTAATGTTTTTGGATCTACATTTACTTTATATAAATTACATACTTGTTTTAATTTCTTTACTAAATCTATTGGCTTTAATTCTTCAATATTACAAATTATTCCGTTTTTTTCTATTTGTTCAAAAACTATATTTTTATCTGCTTCTGATGATATAAAAACTAGTATTACAGATTCTTCAATAAGGTTAATATTTTCTTTTAAATACTCTGCTATTTTCTCTTGTATAGGAGTGCCAGTTTTTTTTCTGCCATCTTTTTTAAAAAGAGACGAATCTTTTACTATTATAAGTTTTTTATCATATCCAAATGCTAGCATTTGAATTTCTGAAATAATGTTATCTATATTTGTTTCATCTATTAAAATATAATTTATTCCACGTAGTCTTTCACCAAATTTTTTCTTTATTTTATTTACAGCTGTATCTATTAAATACTGTTCTTTGCCATATAATAAATATAATGATTTCAATTCAGTATCAATACTTTGACTTAAAGCCTCATATGTTAAATTCATTTTATACCCCTATAATTTTTTATATATAATATCATTAACATTAAATTTATTCAACTTTTAATTTGTTTGACCATGTTTACATAATGTGATATAATAATAAATATTTTCATAAAAATATTTATTAGGAGGATTGCTTATGAATGACTTGATACAAAAAAAGACTGGTGTTATACGGTTAAACAATGGTGCTACATTACCATGTGATGCAACTTTAAACACAGATCCTACTTTCAATACCGAATTAATGGCAAAAATAGGTGAAGTGATGTATCTCCTATCACCATTAGGATATGAAATGGTGACTGATGGATTCGTGCAATATTTGGGAAAAATGCTACTGGACAAAACTTGCATAAAAAAAGTGGTAATTTCCAACATAAACTATGCTACAAATTGCAGTGTGATTTTGCAAGGAATTGCCGAAAATGGTGAAAAGGAAAGTGCTATCCAAGAGCTTTTTTATCAAAGTTATGATGAAGCTGTAATGGCAATTGATGTTATAAATCAATTCTATGACCTAAATCCAGAAGGAGATTGGATTAGTGATTGCAGAAAATATTATAACTTTAACTACCGTTATATGCTCATATTTCCTTTAAAACCTCAGGATGTGCTACTTGAAGACAACATGCATTATGTTGCTAATCGAATAATTGTAGACATACATGCCGATTATGCAACAGTTGACTATCAAGGTCATGATGATGAATCTTATGAGTATGGAAAAGAGGTTCATTCAGCTCACGAATATTCAGGAGTGAGAAATCAATACGAAATCGTACCACTTGTAGAACAAAAGGCTAAAATATTTGATATTTAAGCTAAAGTGTTCTCCTAAAATCCTTTTTTAAAATTTCATTAGTTTTATAAAAAGGTAATGACCACCTCATTCGGTGGTCATTTTTTATTTTCCTACAATACTTATAATCTTACTAACAAAATTAACTATTTGTGTAGAATTACTTTTTGCAATTTCTTTAGTTACAGCTTTTCCTCCAACAGTAGCTGAGGCTACTATGGCACTAAATACAAATTGTATATTAGAACTCATTCCAAAATTTTCTGTAAGTTTTAAGGCTATCATTGCACTAATTGCACCACTTAAAACTCCACATATATCTCCTATAACATCTGCACAAAAGTTAGAAACTTTTGCAGAATTTCGTATCATGTTTATAGAAGTTTTTGCTCCTTTTATTTTCTTACTTGCTTGTGCATGAAAATCTTCTTCATTGGCAACTGTTACAGCCACACCTATTAAATCAAATATAACACCTACTAAAATTACTAATACTAAAACTAATAATCCAGCAAACATACTTAAATTAGATATAACTTTATTTGAAATAAATGAAAAAAGTAATGATAAAATAAATGTAGTAATAGCTATTGTTATTACCCAAGATTTATTGCTGCTTTTCGATTTGTCTTTCATATCTATTATATTTTCTCCATAAACTTTTATATAAAAATTGGTAAAAACTCGAGTAAATTTTACGGTTTAGGTCTAGCAGAGTTTCTCGAAAGCTTCACTTTCCATTACTGGAAAAGCCGTTTCCGTTTAAGAGCTCCACATTTTAAAAATGTCGCCAGATCACCACTTAAATCCGTACCTTAATCCCCGAGTTTTCATGCTTATTGTTCTAAGCAAACACTCTAGAAATTTTCTTTGAATATC
>CATJZH010000053.1 GCA_949746285.1 uncultured Clostridia bacterium | reverse complement strand
TTTCCAATTACTTACTTCTTGCACTAATTTTGTTTCATTGTTTGTTACTGTCGTTTTATAATTTATTGCTTTTCCATAATCTTCTGCTGTTATTTGACTTACTAATGTTTTATATGTTGGTTTTTCTACTACTCCTCCATTTACTGTATTTCCATTTTTATCTGTATCTGTATGTGAAGTATTTCCTTCAAATAATTCTCCTGTACTTTGTGCATATTCTATTTCTAATCCAAAACTTATATTACTTTCATTTTCTAAAATCTCTCCTGCCTCTATTGGCCATTCTACTGTAAAGTGTATATTGCATTTGTCTCCTGCTTCTATTTTTGGATGGTCTGTTTTTATAACATCTAAACCTGATACTTTTATTTTATTACTTCCTGTTATATTAGTTGGTGTTACTGCTTGTACTTCTGCTGGTATTGTTCCTACATTTACTATATCTACTGCAAATTCTACTCCTGAACCCGGATAACTTAAATCTGCTACATTTACTGTTAAAGTGTTTTTATCTTCTGATATTACTGCTGTTGTTTTCGTAGCATCTGCTCCTACATTCTTTACTATTTCTGCATTTTGAAATTCTAAGTCAAATGTTCCTTTTGCATTTGCTGTTCCTGATATTGTTAATATATCTGAAAATGCTGCATAGCCTATTGCTAATGCTAATAGTAGCACTATAAGTACTGCTATGATTATTTTCTTATTGTTTGCTTTTTTCTTCATATTCTTCTCCCATCATTTATCTTGCTTCGCTTAGTAATTACTTAAACTAAAAATTGGAATGTTGTTACTAATTTATTTTCTAGTTCAATATATACACATATCGTACACGATTACTAATTACAGAAAATCTTGTTTCATCTTTGTCTTTTTCTTTCCAACATAATATTGGTTTATACAATTCTTCTGACAATTTTATAAGTTCTTCAAATTGTGATACTATTATAGTATTATCAATATCTGTATCTACTTGATTTTCTACTATTACTATCCTATCTTGACAAGATTTTAATATTCTATTAAGCTCTTCTTTATATTTATTTCCTATAACATTTAATTTCTGTGTTCTTTGTGTTACAAAATATATAATAACTACTCCAATTATTACAGCAATACTGCTACATACTAATTTTGGTAAGTCTAACTCAACCTTTTTCTCTGTTTCTACTTTACTACTTACAGAACTTGAAGTACTGTCATTTAATTTTCCTTCTACTGTTGCTATTTTCCCGCCTATATTTATTTTATAATCAGATTTATACTCATTTCTTACTTCTTTAGAATTTACATTTGCTGTTGTATTTACTGTTAAAATAACATATAAATTTGCATCTACATTCATACCCAGTGTTTGTTTAAATTCTTTTAGAATTTCATGATACTTAGAATACACGACATTTACACTGTCATTTATTATTAAATTCTTTGATGTAGATTCTTGTTCCTGCACAGTTTTTAAATTCTCTACCTTATTTAAAACTTCATATTCTTTATCATTTGCTTCATATGTGGCTTTCATTATAGCATCAATTTTATAATTATATTTTACTGGAATTTCACTTTCTGATAAATCACTATATACATAATTTAAATTAACATCTAATGAAGATACTAAATCAGATATATATGTCTGACCTGCTGGCATTTTATTTCCTTCTATAAAAGGATTGCTTTTTATATTTACTTCATAATTAGATGAAAATCTATTTGTATATTTATATACTTCTTTATCTTCTAATACTATTTCTTTTGTTGAAAAAGACTTACATAATTCTGCTGTTCCAGCCGCAAAAAGAACAATTCCTATAATTATTAAACCTGCTCTTACTTTAGTATTCAATTTTAATTTATCACTTATTTTATTCTTTCGTTCCATATTTTTATTTATTCTCCTATTTCGATATCTACTTGTACATTGCTTAAGTTGTTTATCCAAATTGTTGGATAAGCTATATATTTTATCTTAAATATTACTTTTCCAAGTAATTGATCTTCTCTAACTGGATCCATATCCTCTTTTTTATTATTGTCTCCTTTTGTTATAAAAAAATATTCTCCATCTTTTTGATATTTTTTTATAACTCTATGTACAACTGTATACTTATCCCTTTTATATTGGATTATGTCATTTTCTTTAATGTCATTTGGAGTACATTTCTGTATTAAAACCATATCTCCAACTCCTAGTTCAGGTTTCATACTTTTAGTAGCTATTCCTATTGGTCGTACAGGAAAAATTCCTAAAGCAAACCATATTACTAGTACAATCCCAATTCCCAAAGGAATTATTCCTGAAGGTTCTATTGGTTCAGAAACTCTGCTTAAATGAAATCTATTTCTTGAATATATATGATACCTACAATACAGTAACAATATTACTGGAAATATTATATCTATTATTGCCTCTAATACCCATGGAGATTTTGGAAGTATTGGAGATAACCATAGTAACATGTAATTTATAAGCTCATAACATACTGCTGGTATGAAATCTGTATATAATTCTATATATGTAAACAAACTATTTTTTATTAAACTTGGAACAACTATATGAAATATTGATTTAAATAAATAATATTCATTTACATTATTCATTACCGAAGATATATCTATGTCTTGCATACTAAAAACTATTACAGTTAGAACACATATTAAACTTCTATCTTTTTTATAAACATTGTTTATTAATTTATATCTTATATACTCTCTAAGGAAAACAACTAGCCCCATTGAATACAAGTTATATACTATACCTCTAACTGATGTATTATATGGATTTGTACCATACCCAGTTAATAATCCTGATAATAAATATAATAATGAGTAAAGTAACATTGTTATGAAAATATATTGAACAATATCCTTTTTATATTTATTTGTTTTATATGGTGATAGTATTGTAAATTTTAATATAATTGATAATATTAAAAAAAATAATGGGTTTATTATATAAGTGTATGTATTTCCTAAAGGAACTAAATAAAATTTAGAAAAAAGAAAATAAATTAATATTACTATTAAAATAAAAATTGTTGATATTTTTGAATCTTTCATATTTTACCTTTTCTAAACTTGTATAAAATTATATATACATTTAAATAAATTTTACCTCAAAAAAGCTCAAATTTCTATTTTTTTCACATGTTTTTTTCAATACAATTTAGTAACATTTTATACAAAAATGTCATATATTCGTAATACCTTTTATTGTAACTATATGCTATACTTATATTATATAATTAGATTAGGAGAGATAAAAACAAATGATAACTTATGATCATGATTTTGCATGTAGACTATTTTATGATTTATTAAAACCAAAACAAACAGATTATTTGGAAAATTTAGTCGAAAAAGCTAATAAGCTTGAAAAAGATATTGAGCTTGCCAATCAAAAAAGAGAACAAATTATAAATAAAATTAATAATACTAGCGATTCTACATCATCAAAACCAAAAGAAATTAGAAACTATATTAATAACTCAGAATTTTCTTATGAAAGTATTGAGAATTTATTACACAATCTAAATCAATTGCAACAAAAATATACAAATATAAGAAAATATTTAGCCTTAATATTGGAGTCTCATAATTTAGAATCAGACAAATCTATATTAAATGAAGATTTACAAATTTTATCTGAAAAAATCTCTGATGCAATCTATTACGAAGAGCTTACTCAAACAGATAATCAAAAATGTCTTTTATTAATAGACAATTTTTTACATACCTCCAATACTGAAACTGTTTCTGAAATAATAGAGAATATTACTAATTTTGAAGAATTAAAAGATAATTTAGTTTTAAAAGTTTCAGAAAAAAATCATATTGTTGAATTACCTTATACTAAATTTGAAATAGAACAATTTTTAAAACAATATCCTAATGACTATAAAACACCTCAAGATGTAATTGATAAAGAATTTACTGGAACATATGCTATGTATAATAAACATCCTATAATAGCTAGATTTAGAGAAGCATATTATTTAAGCAGAAATAAAGAAATGAAATCTATTATTGATTCTTTTAATTATGCAAAAAATATGATGTTTAAAAGAGACTTAAACCCAACCATAATAGCAGCAGTAAAATCAGAAGAACAATTACAAGATTATTTAGAATGTTTAGAAAACAATAATTTAGAGAACTTTAAACATTTTTCTATAATTTTTGAAATAAACCCTATATAACAAATTTATTAAATATTTTATTATATAAAGCAAAAAGAAGAGCATTACTTGTTCTTCTTTTTAATATATTTTTATCCTAATGTAACATCTAAAACCATCATAAGTAAAAATCCAAAAGTTACTCCAATTGTTCCTAAACTTGAAAGCTCACCTTTTTGTGACTCTGGTATAAGTTCATCTACTACCACATATATCATTGCTCCTGCTGCAAATGCTAATAAATATGGTAAAAGAGGAACAATTGAATTTGTAAGTAATAAAGTTATAAAAGCAGCTATTGGTTCTACAATTCCAGATAACACTCCACATACAAAAGCTTTTCCTTTTGGCATACCTACACTTTTAAGTGGCATTGAAATAATTGCTCCTTCTGGAAAGTTTTGTATAGCAATTCCTATTGCAAGTGCAAACGCACCAGCAATTGTAACACCTGCATTTCCAGACAATACTCCTGCAAATACCACACCTACTGCCATACCTTCTGGAATATTGTGCAGAGTAACTGCAAGAACTAGCATTGTGTTTTTATTTAATTTAGATTTTAATCCTTTTACTTTTCCATTTTCTAAGTGTGGTACTGTTAAGTCTATTAACAATAAAAAAACTATTCCTAATACAAATCCTACAACAGCCGGAATCCATGCTATTTTTCCTTGTTCTTCTGCCATATTTATTGCAGGTATTAGTAATGACCAAATTGATGCTGCTATCATAACACCAGATGCAAAACCTAATAATATCTTTTCAATTTTTTTGCTTAAATTTTTTTTCATAAAAAAAACCATTAAAGATCCAATTGATGTTCCTAAAAAAGGAATTAATATTCCTATAACTATATCCATTTCTTGACCTCAAAATTATATATAAAAAAATGAAATTATTTAATTTCATTTTTCTTATATATAATATTCACTTAATTAGATATATGTTAACTATAAAATATTAACATGAAGCGATATATGTTATGTAAATCTTTTAGCTATATAAAAATCCAGCTTATATTTTACTGGATTTTTAACAAAATTATTCTTCTACTTTTTCAAACATATCTTTTCCAACACCTCATAAAGGACATTTCCAATCATCAGGTAATTCTTCAAACTTCTTTCCTTCTACAGCCTCATCATAAATATATCCACATATTGTACATTTATATTTCATCTTTATACCTCCTGTATTTTATTTTTATAATTATATATTAAAAAAGTAATATA
>CATJZH010000052.1 GCA_949746285.1 uncultured Clostridia bacterium | reverse complement strand
TATATGTATATATTTGTTTTGTTACGGGAATTCCTAAAAATATAGTTTTATTAGAAGGTGAAAATTTGAAACTTAAAAGTTTGTATGGAATTAAAATAACAGAAGTTGCCAAAACTTCTAACAACAATTTAAATATAAGTAATGCAGAAATAAGTTTATTTGGAAAACTTCCACTTAAAAATGTAAATATAACAACAATTGAAGATATAGAAGTAGTACCAATAGGAAAAATAATAGGATTAAGGTTATATACAAATGGAGTATTAGTAGTTGGAATGTCTGAAATTGAAGATAAAAATAATATATTAAATAAACCGTATGAGAATTCAGACATAGAAGAAGGAGATACAATTTTAAAAATAAATGAAAACGAAATTGAAAATATAGAAAATTTGAAAGATGTTGTGAACAGTTCAGAAGGGAGAAGTTTAGAATTAACATTACTTAGAAATGGAAATGTTGTAACAACCAGTATAAAACCTATTGAAACAGAAGAAAAAGAATATAAATTAGGGCTTTGGGTTAAAGACGCAGCAACAGGAGTTGGAACTATATCATTTTATGAGCCAGTAAGTAAATCTTTTGCTGTTTTAGGACATGGGATAACAGATTCAGATACAGATAGTTTAATAAATATAGATTATGGAGAACTTGTAACATCTAAAGTTATTTCGCTAAAAAAGGGAGAAAAAGAAAGCCCAGGAGAAATAAAAGGTACAATAGTAAATCAGCAAACAATAGGACAAGTTTCAAAAAATACACAGTTTGGAGTTTATGGGATATTAAATAATCTTACAGCATTAAATATAGATAAATCAAAAGCATTAAAAGTTGCATTAAGAGATGAAATAAAAGAAGGAGAAGCTAAAATATTATGTGCATTAGATGATAGTAATGTTTCAAAAGAGTATTCTGTAGAAATAGAAAAAATTTATAAAGAAAATGATTACAATAATAAAAGTATGTTAATTAGAGTTACAGATGAAGAGTTACTAAACAAAACTGGTGGAATAATTAGAGGTCTTTCAGGTGCTCCACTTATTCAAGATGGAAAATTTGTAGGTGCAGTAACAAATGTTTTGGTGTCAAATCCTGAAATAGGATATGCAATATTTGCGGATTTGATGATTAAAGAAATGCAGAGGTAGTACTAGAAAATCTTTACAAAAAAATAATAAATGTTATAATAAAAAAGAAATTTAAATATTAAGGGGAAAATAAATTGAGAGCTGGATGTATAAAATTAGGGATTTTAGTCGTAGTATTATCTTTAACAATATATATATTAAAAAATAAAGAAGATATTATAAATTTATTAAAAACAAAAATAAAACGACCAAAAGTACTTGTACAAATAATATATATAGTATTAATTATTTGTATATTATGTTGTATGGTACTATTAATAAAAACTTGTATTAATTTTTCTAAGAAGGAAAATATTTCTTTACAGTGGAATGAAAGATTTAAGGAAGTTGATGAAAAAATTTCAAAAGAAAGTAAAATATATAATGAGTTAATAAATAAAGAATATGAAAATGATAAATGGAAAAACCCATATATTCCATATGGGTTTAGTTATGTAGAAGGATATATTGAAAACGGATATGTAATTCAAGATAGTTTAAAAAATCAATATGTTTGGATTCCTTGTACAAATAAAAATATAGATAATATTGTAAAGCTAAAAAAAAGGAATAGAAATACTTTCCCTTTTATAGATTATAAAGAATGTTACAATGAGAAGTATGAAGAATTTTTAAAAAGTTCTCTAGAAAATGGAGGTTTTTATATTTCAAGATATGAAGTAGGAAAAGAGGAAGATAAACCTGTTTCCAAAGCTAATGTTGAAGTATGGACAAATATAACTAGAAATGAGGCTATAAATATAGCAGATGCAATGTATTATGATATAAATTGTGAATTAATAAATAGTTATGCATATGATACAACATTAGAATGGATAGAAAAAACTAGTATTGTGAAATTAGAAGGCAAGGAAATAGAAATAAAAAAAGATGAAAAAATATTTTCTGGTAGAAATGTAAATAACAATATATATGACTTTTGTGATAATATATTAGAATATACATTGGAAAATTCGTATGATACTATTATAGTAAGAGGATTTTTTAATAGTAATACAACAGAATCTACGAGAGCTATGTTTTCAAATGAAAGCAGATACTCTGTTCAACCGACAGATATAAACTTAAGCGAAGAAATGCCAATTGTTATGAGAACTGTATTATATAAGTAGGAGGAAAGATGATGACAAAGAGTAAATTTAAATTATATATATGTATAATATTAGTCATCTTTTTTTCTATTTCTGGTGTAAGTAAGATGTTTGAAAATGATACATATTTTGCTATTGCTGTTGGAAATAAAATATTAGATGAAGGATTTTATACAGAAGAAGATTTTAGTTTTGTAGAAGGATTAAAATATCAAAATGTAAGATGGGTATTTGATATTATTATGGCTAATATTTATAATACGTTTAATTATCTTGGTATATATATTTTTGTTATGTTGGGAACTGCAATAATAGGAATTAGTATATTTTATATATTAATAAAACAAAAAGTACCTGTTATCATTTCACTTTTGATAACAATAACAACGATACATTGTGCTCATGATGTATTTGCACCAAGAGCTCAAATCCTTTCATTCTTAATTTTTATATGGGAATATTATTTTATAGAACAACTTTTACAAAAGAAAAGTAAGAAGTATATTATAGGCTTGTTTTTGCTGTCTATACTATTAGCTAACACACATGCGTCAGTTTATCCGTTATATTTTGTAATATTTTTACCATTTATTGCAGAAGAAATAATGTCTAAACTTTCTTTACCAAAAACAGATTCAAAAGTAATAATAGAAAATAAAGAATCATTAAAAATTTTATTTATAACTTTTTTTGTATCATTATTTGGAGGTTTAATAACTCCAATTGGAATAGCACCATATATAAATATGTTTAAAACAGTTGGAGAAGTTTCTAGTGATTTTATTTTTGAAATGTTACCAGTTGCTCCAGGATTAAGACCAGAAAGTACATACTTTTTAATAATTTTGGCAGGAGTAGTTGGATTTTCGAAAGCTAAAGTAAGGTTAAGTGATGCATTAATTTTATTTGGGTTTGCTTTATTAAGTTTTTCAAATATCAGAAGTGTTTACTTTTTATTATTTTTAGGATCTTTTGCTATAGGAAATATATTAAAAAGTTTTTATTATGAATATGGTTTGGATAAAATACAATTGGAAAATAATAAACTATATAAAGGATTTCTTATTTTAGGAGGATTAATAATAATTACAGTAAGTATAAATAATTTGTTATCAAATATTAGTATGGAATATGAAAATCCGGAACTTTGTCCGACAGGTGTTGTAAATTATGTATGGCAGAATTTTGAAAAAGAAGAAATAGACAAAATGAGAATTTATAATGGCTTTAATTTCGGTTCATATATGGAGTTTAGAGGATTACCAGTATTTATGGATTCAAGAGCAGAGATATACCTTAGCAAATTTAATGATACAACAATTATTCCAGATTTTTTAGATGTTACATTAGGATATGTTCACTATAATGAAATATTTCAAAAATACAACATTAATTATGCTTTAATAGAAAATAATTCAAATTTTGCACATTATATATATGAAGATAGGTATTGGAATCTTTTATATCAAGATAAATATTTTTCATTTTATGAAAAAGTAACAGAATAAAAATGAATAAAACAAAAGCTAATACTGAAATCATTTGATTTCAGTATTAGCTTTTTAGTAGTTATTTAATTAGCATAGGTCCAATATTTGTAACGGTACCAGCACCTAGAGTAATAATAATATCATCTTTTTTAGCATTGTTCTTTAAATGAGCAACAACCTCATCAAAATCAGGCATATAAATTGCTTTTTTTCCATTTTCATTTAATTTATTAACTAAATCTTTTGAGGAAATATCAAAAGTATTTTGTTCACGAGCAGCATAAATATCTAAAATAATTAGATTATCGAAATCAGAAAGAGCATTTGCAAAATCTTCTAATAAAAGTTTTGTTCTACTATAAGTATGAGGTTGAAAAACTACCCATGATTCATTATGTTTTTTATTTTTTATAGCATTTGCTGTTGCTTTAATTTCAGTTGGATGATGAGCATAATCATCATATATATTTACATTAGCAAGAATAGTTCCTTTAAATTCTAATCTACGTTCAGCACCTCTAAAGCTTTTTAAAGAGTCTGAAATAATTTTATTAGAAATTCCATAATAATCACAAACTGCTGTGCAAGCTAATGCATTTAGAATATTGTGAGTTCCAGTTACTGAAAGTTCAATAGTTGTAAATAAGTTGTTATTTTTATATACATCAAATTTAGAAAAACCATTTTCATCAAATGAAATATTTTTTGCAATAAAATCAGCATTTTTATTTTCTATACCATATGAAATAAATTTAGATTTAACAACATCTTTTAAACTATAACAATTTGGGTCATCAGCATTTGTTACAAGTAGACCTTCTGGCTCTAGTAATAATGCAAAGTCTTTAAAAGTTTTTACAATATTATCAAATGTTTTATAGTAATCTAAATGGTCATTATCAATATTTAATATTATTTCTGTATTAGGGAAAAACTTCAAAAAATTTGCTTTATATTCACAAGATTCTAATATAAAGTATTCACTATTACCAACACGGTAATTTCCACCAATATCATCTAATATAGCTCCAACTTCAATGGAAGGATCTTTTTTAGCATTTATAAAACATATTGAAAGCATAGAGGTAGTAGTAGTTTTTCCATGAGTTCCAGATATACAAATGGCTTCTTTATAAATTTTTGTAAGCCATCCAACAAATACACCTCTACCAACTATTGTAACATTATTTTCTTTTGCAATAAGCATTTCTGGATCTGTTTCACTTATTGCAGCAGAGTATATTATTAAATCTGCATTTTTTGCATTTTCTAAATCATGACCAATAGTAGTTTTTATACCATGTTCGTTTAAAGTATCTGTAATTTTACTTTGATTTAAATCTGAACCTGTAACAATATGATTCCAATTGTGCAAAGTTTCTGCAATTGCACTCATACTAATTCCACCAATACCAATAAGGTGAATATGTTTATATTTATCCAAATCAGTTATATCTAAATTCATTTTGTAAGCCTCCTAAAAATATATTGCAATTATACTATTATATATGAACAATTTCAAGTACATAAAAAGAATTTCGAACTCTATTTTTTTACAAATAAATATAAAAAATAATAAAAAATAAATTTT
>CATJZH010000051.1 GCA_949746285.1 uncultured Clostridia bacterium | reverse complement strand
ATATTATGAATTTAAGAAAAAGTGCAAAACTTTCACAAGAACAACTTGCTGAAAAAATGGGAGTCACTAGACAAACGATAAGTAATTGGGAATTAGATGAGTCTAGTCCAGATTTAAAACAAGGCAAAGAATTATCTAAAATATTTAATGTAAGTTTAGACGATTTAACTGGAGATTTAACATTTGAATATTTAGATGATGTAGATAGTGATAGAAAAATTACTATAATATCATCAATAGAAAATGTTATAGACTAACTATATGAATGTCAATAGTTTTAAAAAAAAATTAAGGAATTTGTATAACAAACAGACAACGTTAGTAATTTGTCTTTATAATAAAGATGTGTTATAATTTCGCAGAAAAGTAACTAGAAAGGATGTGTACAGAATGCTATTTAATAAAATGATGTTTTTAGCTCCACCACCTCCATCAAATATATAAAATATCTGATGAATATGTGAGAAATGCAACACTTTCATTAGATATTATAAGTTTAAAAATATTTAATGGAGGTATTATAAAAATGTTTTATGTAAGTGATATATATACAAATGAACCAAAAGAATTTAAAAATGAATTACAAGAAAAGGTTTACAAAACCTTAAAAGAATTAGATATTAGTTTTGAGAGAGTTGATACAGATGAAGCTATTACTATGGAAGACTGTATTGAAATAGATAATAAATTAGATATGAATATGGTAAAAACTCTATTTCTATGTAATAGGCAAAAAACAGATTTCTATTTATTTATTACCACAGGAAATAAAAAATTTGATTCTAAAAAATTTAGTCAAGAAATGGAAATAGCAAGAGTATCATTTGCTCCTATTGAGCTTTTTGAGGAAATGTTAGGAACAAAAATAGGTGCAGCAACAGTATATAGTTCTTTAATAAATAATAAAATTCAAATAGTTTTTGACAAAGATGTACTACAAGAAAAATATTATGGTTGTAGCGATGGAACAACAACAGGTTATATGAAAGTAAAAACGAATGATATAGTCAATAAGTTCTTACCATATACAAAGCATACTAAAAAAATAATTACAATGTAACTAACGGAACGAGTGATGTTATTAACAATCACTCGTTCTTTCATACAAGTTATATGGTAAGAGATATTTTTTGACATAGCAAATAAGCATTTTTGCAAATGCTTTTAAAAGCTATGAAATTACTGATATTAAGCCACTTTATCAGTTCAATATTTGGTGTTAGTTTTTAATAAATAATAAATAACACGTACTAATTTTTTAGCAACATGTCCTAAAGTAACTCGATAATGTTTGCCTTCATATAATTTTCTCTCTTTGAAATTATTAAAGGTAATATCGTTCATGCAAACCATTCTAACAGCATTCATTAAAGCAAAGCGTAAGTATTTAGAACCACGTTTAACCATAACAGAATGAGTTGAAAAGAATTTACCAGATTGATATATTGATGGGTCTAATCCTGCAAAAACTAATAATTTAACAGGCGAATCAAATCTTGAAACATCTCCAATCTCTGCAATAATAGTACCAGCTAGTTTAAAAGATGTTGACACAAAAATTACATACTTGGAAGAATTAAAAGTATTAGCAAGTAAAAGCAATAACATTAACGATTTTAAAGCTAAAATAAAAGCAAAGTACCCAGAATATAGTGGATTAAATTATTTAGATATGACAGCAAGATTTTTCTTTCCACAAAACTAAGTAAAAGGTTATGTTACAATAGAAGCTCAAGGCTCATAGCTGTTTCGACGCATGCTACCTACCGTGTCTACATGGTAGCTACGTCACCAAAAACTTCGTTGACCAAATTTGTATTTCAAAATTTTACCTATCTCTAATCTTTTTTGCCCATAAAAAATTTTCTCTATATTAGGCGTAAATACTATAACATGCAAAAAACAGAAAAGCAATCTTACTTTTCTGTTTTTTAGCTATTTAATGTGAAACTATATTTCCATTAATCCAACAATTATCATTTTTAATTGTGCTAAATCTGTTATTGTAACCTCACCATTTCCATCTATATCAGCTGCTAAATATCTATCTCCTGTTAATATCTCTAATTCAATAATATGTTCTTTTAATTGTGCTAAATCTGTTATTGTAATTACTCCATCTTTATTGATATCTCCTATAACAATTAATGTAAATTCTATATCTTCTGTAAGATGTAATGTCATACCTGTTTTAATAATATCATCATTTCCTATAGTATTTCCTTCTTCATCTGTAATTGTAAACTCTCTATTGGCAGTTACATTTGATTTAAAGTCACTTAATGTAGTTTCAGGTAATACTCTTGATATAATATTTTCATCAATTATATATTTTTCTGAAGAAATTCTTGGATCTTCTTCTACAATTTTATCTATATGCAAATCAATTTCTGCATCTTTAGCATTTATATCTATTTCTGCGTTAGTTCCAACAATTGATTTTATTTTAAAATTGGTATCTAGTGCATCTTCTATAGATTCTTTTACTTGTAATTTTATTTTCATTATATTTGAATTTTGCTTTATATATTCTCCGTTTTCTGTTACAAATTTAAAGTTATCATCATTAAATGAATTTTCATCCATATTCCAATTTTCTTGACCTTTGATTTCTAATATTTCTAACACATCTTCATCATATTCAAATTGTCCACCAAGTGCTAATATTCCATTTTCAATATTTCTTATATTATTAATTGCAACATTAATTTCAAATTCTTCTCCTGAAATTAATGTTTCTTTTGAAGAATTTAATGTAATTTCAAAACTTGGATTCTTTTCTGGTGGAGTTGGAATATCCGGCTCTTTTTCAATCCAATTCACCTCTGCTGTAGCCATTCCCATATTTCCAGCTTCATCTATAAATTCAAATGTATATTCTCCATTTTCTGTAAATGTATGTGTATTTCCACCTTCAACTGTTACATTTTCTTTATCAAATGTTATTGTTGCTATTACTGGTTCTGTTGTTTCAGATTCTGTACTATATGTGATTGTTGCTACTGGAGCTACTTTATCTATCCACGTAACTTCTGCCTTTGCTATTCCTTTGTTTCCTGCTTTATCTACAAATTCAAATGTGAAATTTCCATTTTTTGTAAATGTATATGTGTCTTTTCCATCATTATTTATTATTGTTATTTCTTCACTTGCATTTCCTAAAGTTGCAATTACTTCTTTATTTGTTTTATCTGTAATATCATATGAAACTGCTGCTGTTGGAGCTTCTTTATCTATCCAATTTACTATTGCTTTTACTTTTCCTTTATTTCCTGCTTCATCTGTATATTCAAATGTAAAATCTCCATTTTCTGTGAACGTATATGTTACATTTCCATCATTATTTAATATTCTAACATTTTCTTTGTCAAATGTTATTGTGGCTTCTACATCTTTATTCGTTGGCTGTATTGTACTATATGTCATTATTGGTTCTGGTGCTATTTTATCTATCCAATCTACTTTTGCTATTGCAACACCTGTATTTCCTGCAGATCCTGTAAATTTGAATGTATATTCTCCATTTTCTTTAAATATATATGTGTTTCCACCTTCAACTGTTACATTTTCTTTATCAAATGTTATTGTAGCTGTTACATTTTGATTTGTTAGTTCATTTATGTCATAAGTAATTGTTGCTACTGGTAAAGTTTTATCTATCCATGTTACTCTAGCTGTAGCTGTTCCTTCATTTCCAGCCTCATCTACGAATTCGAAAACAAATTCTTCATTATCTGAAAATCTACGTATACTACTACCTTCATTGTTCGTTATTGTTACATTACTTTCATCAAAATTTATTGTTGCTATTACTTCTTGATTTGTTGGTTCTTGAGTACTGTATGTGATTATTGCTTTCGGAACTTTTTTATCTATCCAATCTACTTTTGCTTTTGCTGTTCCTTTATTTCCTAAGCTATTTACAAATTCAAATGTAAATTCTCCATTTTCTTCAAATGTATGTGTGTTCTTTCCACCATTATTTGTTATTGTAATATCATCACTTTCTACTTCTAATGTTGCAACTACATTTTTATTTGTTTTTTCTGTAATATCATATGTTATATTAGCTTTTGGAATTGTATTATCTATCCAATCTACTGTAGCTGTTGCTACACCTGAATTTCCATATGGTCCAACAAATTCAAATGTGAATTCTCCATTTTCTTCAAATGTATGTGTGTTCTTTCCATCATTATTTGTAACTCTTGTTCCTTCTCTATCAAATGTTATTGTTACTGTTACAGGTTTATTTGTCGTTTCTGTTATATCATATGTTAATGTTGCATTTGGTAATGTTTTACATATCCAATCTACTCTTGCTGTTGCTGTTCCCTTATTTCCATATGGTCCTCTAAATTCAAATGTAAATTCTCCATTTTCCTCAAATGTATGTGTATTATTTCCATCATTATTTGTAATTACTGTACCTTCTCTATCAAATGTTACTGTTACTGTTACATCTTGATTTGTTGGATCTGTTATATCATATGTGAATGTTGCATTTGGTAATGTCTTACATATCCAATCAACTTTTGCTGTTGCTGTTCCTTTATTTCCATCACTATCTTCAAATTCAAATGTAAATGTTCCATTTTCTGTAAATGTATGTGACATATTTCCATCATTATTTAATACTGTTATTTCTGTACTTGGATTTACTAATGTTGCCACTACATCATTGTTTGTTAAAGTTTCAATATTATATTGGATATCAGCTGTTGGAGCTACACCATCTCTTTTTGTAATATCCTCATAGAAATTAAACATTCTTGCACCAATATGTCTTTTGGCTCCTGTATAAGATGTTTCAATACCTGTTATTCTTACATATCTTACTTTAACTGAATCATCAAAGTCTATTGTTTTTATGTTTTGATTATTTGCCCATCCTGTTATTTCTGCAATATCTGTGAAATTTTCACCATCCATACTTCCTTCAATTTTACCAGTAAGTATTTTTCCATTTTCACTATGTGGCACATAATCCATTGCGCTTAAATAAACAGCTGAATCAAATTTTATTACTATATATTTTTCATTATCTGTACCTGCTGCTGAGTTCAACCATCTTGTATTATAATTTCCGTCTATTACATTTGCTGCTGCTCCATTTTGTGATTTATCCTCAGCTGAAAAACCAGCTATTGATAATTGTGATATAGGTATATATTTTCTTGTATCTGGTTGATTATCCTCTGTAAAAATAAGTTCTATTGTTTCACTTGCTGCAAATATTCCTCTTGCTTTTGCTCTTATTATAAGTTTTTTATTTCCTTCAACAATTGGCTCTTCTTCTACATAATCAGTCCAATTATT
>CATJZH010000050.1 GCA_949746285.1 uncultured Clostridia bacterium | reverse complement strand
TGTTTTATCAGGAGATGTAAAAGATTTAGTTTTATTAGATGTAACACCTTTATCATTAGGAATTGAAACATATGGAGGAGTATTTACAAAGTTAATTGAAAGAAATACAACAATACCAACTAAAAAATCACAAGTATTCTCAACAGCTGGAGATGGTCAAACATCAGTAGAAGTTCACGTATTACAAGGTGAAAGAGAAATGGCAGCTTATAATAAAACATTAGGAAGATTCCAATTAACAGGAATTCCACCAGCACCAAGAGGAGTACCACAAATAGAAGTAACATTTGACATAGATGCTAATGGTATAGTTCATGTTTCTGCAAAAGATCAAGCTACAGGAAATGAACAAAAAGTTTCAATTACAGCTAGTACAAACCTTTCAGAAGAAGATATTAATCAAGCTATAAAAGATGCTGAAGCACATGCTGCTGAAGATAAAAAAAGAAAAGAAGAAATTGAAGTTAGAAATAATGCTGAAAGTTTAGTTTACAATAGCCAAAAAACATTAGATGAATTAGGAGACAAAATAAGTGGTGAAGAAAAAGCTAAAGTTGAAGAAGAAATAGAAAATGTTAGAAAAACATTAGATGGAACAAATATTGAAGAAATAAAAGAAGCAACAGAAAAACTAACAAAAGTATTTTATGATTTATCAGAAAAATTATATTCTGCACAAGCTGCTGCAGAGGGAGCAACTGAAGCTACAGCAACAGCTGATAACGGAGAAGCAAAAGAAGGAACTGTATATGATGCAGACTATAAAGTAGAAGATGAGAGCAATGATGACCAATAAGGGACGTTGGCTGCTGAGGCTGTTAAATTTTAATTGTTACAGCCTCAGTATTCAAAATGCAAAGCATTTTGTTTCATTTAAAAGACATTTTTGACCAATTATTAACGTATGTTAAATAATTTATAATGGTTATAAGAGAGGTCAGACCTGAAGCTGACCTCTATATAGCTATTATATAGGAGTATTTTTTATGGAAAAAGATTTAAAAATATCTGAATTAAAACAAATGCAGTATAAATTATTTGAAGCAAATAAAGAAAAATGGAATGATATGGAACCAAAGTATGCAAAAGACCATATGTTATATATGATTGAAGAAATTGGGGAATGTATAGCGATTATAAAAAAGAAAAAAATTGATAATATAATGAATGATGAAAAAATTAGAAGTAGATTTATAGAAGAAATGTGCGATGTAATGATGTATTATGTAGAAGTTTTAAACAGATTGAATATAACAGAAGAAGAATTTTCAGAAGCATACATTAATAAAAATCATATAAATTTAAATAGAAATTTTGAAGAAGAAAGAAAACAAAAATATATATAGAATAGATTATTTAGGAGGAATTTTTAAGAAATGGCACAAAAACGAGACTATTATGAGGTTTTAGGTGTAAGTAAAAATGCAACAGATGATGAACTTAAAAAGGCTTTTAGAAAATTAGCAAAAAAATATCATCCTGATGCTAATCCTGATAATAAAGAAGAAGCAGAAAAAAAATTTAAAGAAGTAAATGAAGCCTATGAAACTCTTTCAGATAAACAAAAAAGGCAAATGTATGACCAATTTGGATTTGATGGACCTCAGAATTTTGGAGGAGGTCAAGGCGGATACTATTCATATGGTTCTGGATTTGATGGATTTGGCGGATTTTCTGATTTTGGAGACTTTGGAGATTTAGGTGATATATTTTCATCATTTTTTGGTGGATCTTCTTCAAGAAGTAGAAGTTCAAATGGAGTTAGAAGAGGTGCAGACTTAAAAGTAAATTTAGATATTACTTTTGAAGAAGCATATTTAGGAGTAGAAAAAGAAATTAGTATAAACAGAAGTGAAACATGTTCATCTTGTAGTGGAACAGGAGCTAAAAGAGGAACTTCACCTGAAAAATGTTCTGTTTGTAATGGAACTGGAAAAATAAAACAAGTAGTTACAACACCATTTGGACAAATGGCAACACAAAAAGTTTGTAATGTTTGTGGTGGAAAAGGAAAAGTTATAAAAGAACCTTGTACAGACTGCCATGGAAAAGGTGTAGTTAAAAAATCTGTAAAATTAAAAGTAAAAATTCCAGAAGGAATTGATAATGGTCAAACAATAGTATTGAAAGGTGAAGGAGAAGCTGGAACTAGTGGAGGGCCTAAAGGTGATTTATATATAGTTATTCATATAAAAAGACACAATATTTATACAAGAAAATCTGAACATGTATTATGCGATATTCCTATTACAATAACAGGTGCAGCATTAGGAACAGAAATTGAAATTCCAATGGTAGATGGAACAAAAGAAAAGTATAGAATACCAGAAGGTACTCAAACAGGTACAAAATTTACTATAAAAAATAAAGGCTTTAAGAGCGTAAATGGAAATTGGAGAGGAGATTTTGTATTTACAGTAATAGTTCAAACTCCGAAAAAATTAACTAGAGAACAAAGAGATTTACTAGTAGAGCTTGCAAAAACAATGAATGAACAACCACCTATAAAGAAAAAAGGAATATTTGGATAATGGAGAAATAGAATTTGGAATTAAAAGGACAAATTGAAGAATTTATTTATCAAAACGAATCTAATAGTTATTCAATAGCGGTACTTAGTACAGAAGAAGGAGAGGTAGTAACAGTTGTAGGTTATCTACCTTTTATTGCAGTTGGAGATACTTTAAAACTCCAGGGAAAAATGGTAGTACATCAGGAATATGGAGAGCAATTTAAAATAGAGACTTTTGAGAAAATGATGCCAGAAACAGCAGCGGCTCTTGAAAAATATCTAGCAAGTGGGACTATAAAAGGAATAGGACCAGCTACAGCTAGAAAAATTATAGATAAATTTGGAGAAGAAACATTAACTGTTTTCAAATTTGAACCACTTAGATTAGCTGAAATAAAGGGAATAACAAAAGACAGAGCTTATGAAATTGGTGAAGAATTTAATGAAAAATGGGGAGTATGGCAAATAGTAAGCTTTTTAGAAGGTTTTGGAATAGGTGCTAATAATAGCAAAAGAGTTTATGATGCACTTGGAATAGATGCTGTTGAAAAAATACAAGAAAATCCATATATTTTGATAGATATAGTATATGGAGTGAATTTTAACAATATAGATAAAATTGCTATGCAAATTGGAATACCGATGGATAGTGATTATAGAGTAAAAAGTGGAATAAAATATGCTTTACTTGTTGCTAGTTATAATGGTCATACTTGTGTTCAAAAAGAGAACTTAATAGAATATGTAAAAAGTATTTTAGATGTTACTGATAATATTATACAAGATAATATTATAAATTTAAATGTTTCTTCCGAAATACATATAATAGAAAAAGACGATGTAGAATTTGTATTTTTAGAACAATTGTATAAAGCGGAAAAAAATATTGCTGATAGATTATCTGCTCTTAGAGATTGTAATAATGCTAAATATATGAAAAACTTTGAAAAAGAAATTAAGAAGAGTGAAAAGAATTTAGATATTGAGCTTTCAGAAAAACAATTTGATGCAATTATGCAAGTAAATGAAAATAATGTTTGTATTATAACAGGGGGACCGGGTACAGGAAAAACAACTATAATAAAATGTGTAATAGAAATATACAAATCTCATAATAAAAAAGTAGTTTTATGTGCTCCAACGGGAAGAGCTGCTAAACGTATGAGTGAAACAACTGGAGAAGAAGCTAAAACAATACATAGACTATTAGAAATAGGAAAGTTTGAAGAAGATAAATTAGGTAGTATAGATTCAGAGGTAACACCAGTAGATGCAGATATTTTAGTTATAGATGAAATGTCTATGGTAGATGTGTTTTTAATGAATTATTTAGTAAAAGCTATATTTTTAGGGACTAAAATTATTTTTGTAGGAGATCCGAATCAGCTTCCTTCAGTAGGTCCAGGAAGTATTTTAAAAGATTTAATAGATTCTAAAATGTTTTCTACAGTGCATTTAGATAAAATCTTTAGACAAGCTGCTAAAAGTAAAATAATAGTAAATGCACATAATGTAAATAATGGAATAAATTTTATTGGTAATAAAAACTATAGTGAAGATTCTGAAAATGATTTTTTCTATATTAATGAAGCAAATCAAGATAAAATGCTTTATCAGGTATTATCATTAAGTAAAGAAAGACTGAAAAATTATGGAGACTATGAATTTTTTACTAATATTCAAGTATTAACACCCACTAAAAAAGGAAAACTGGGAACAAAAGAGTTAAATAAAAGTTTGCAGCAAGAATTAAATCCAAAAGTAGAAGAAATATTGGAGAAAACATATGGAGATACTACTTTTCGTGAAGGCGATAGAGTAATGCAAATTAAAAATAATTATGATATTTATTGGGAAAGAGGAAGTAGAGATAATTTAAAAACATATGAATCTGGGACAGGTGTATTTAATGGAGAAATAGGAAGAATAGCTAAAATAGATTATACAGAAAAACAAATACAGATAGAATTTGATGATAAGAAAACTGCGTGGTATGCTTTTTCTGAACTTGACCAATTAGAACATGCATATGCAATTACAATACATAAAGCACAAGGAAGTGAATTTGATGTGGTAATTTTAGTAATTCCACAGTCATCGAATATGTTGCTTACTAGAAATTTGTTATATACAGGATTAACTAGAGCTAAAAAAATGCTTATAGTAATAGGGAATAAAAATTTAATTGAATTTATGATAAATAATTGTGATACTAAGAAAAGAAATACAGGATTAGAATTAAAACTTATAGAAGATTAGTTTTGTCGAAAAGCTTTTAAAATGCGACAAAACTAGTCTTTTTTTTATGAAGGAAAAATTTATACATTTTAGAATATTAAAACATGCATTAAATGACTTTAAAAAGATTTTTGAAACTGTAAATA
>CATJZH010000049.1 GCA_949746285.1 uncultured Clostridia bacterium | reverse complement strand
TTTTAAAAATAGTTTATTTTTAGCATAATATGTAGTATAATAATATTGTTAGAATTTTATTATGTTCTTTAGAACAAATTTGTATTAAAAAATCTTTTAATACAAATAAAGGAGGTACTTATGTGGAAAATATGGTTAGTACTATCTGGAATATTTTTAATCATAGAAATTATTAATATGGGATTTTTAGTATTTTGGTTCTCAATGGGAGCACTCATAGCAATGATAATTAGTTTCTTTATAGATAATGTAATTATTCAATCTACAGTATTTTTAATATCATCTACTATCCTATTATTTGCCACAAAACCATTTGTAAATAAAGTTTTACCAAAAGATGGTTTTATAAAAACTAATTCTGCTTCTCTAGAAGGAAAAGTTGGAAAAGTAACTTATGACATAGACCCTATCGAAGGAAAAGGTCAAGTAAAAGTTAGTGGTGAAACTTGGTCAGCAAAATCTTATGATGATACATATATTTCTAAAGATACAGAAATAATTATTGAAAAAATAGAGGGTGTAAAACTTGTAGTAAAACCCTTATAAAAATTAGGAGGATAAATTATGGGAGGATTTTTATTAGTTCTTTTTATCATCGTTTGTATAGTTGCATACAAAACAATTAAAATTGTTAAACAATCAGAAGTTTATATTATTGAAAGATTAGGTAGATTTCATAAAGTTGCAGATGCAGGTCTTACAATAATTATTCCATTTTTGGATCAAGTTCGTTCAGTAGTGAGTTTAAAACAACAAACAATGGATATACCACCACAAGGAGTTATCACATCAGATAATGTTACAATTACTATTGATACCGTTGTATTCTATAAAATCACAGACCCAGCAAAAGCTGTTTATGAAATTCAAAGCTTAAAAAAAGGTATAGAGTATTTGGCAATAACAACAATTCGTGATATTGTTGGTAAAATGGAATTAGATGAAACATTTAGTTCAAGAGACCAAATAAATGATAAACTAAGAGTTATATTAGACGAAGCAACAGATGCTTGGGGATGTAAAATAGATAGAGTTGAAATCAAAGACATTACACCACCAGCTGATATAAGAGACGCAATGGAAAAACAAATGAATGCAGAAAGAAATAAAAGAGCTTTAATTCTCGAAGCCGAAGGAGAAAGACAATCTGCAATTACACTTGCTGAAGGTAGAAAAGAAGCAGCTATATTAGATGCTGAAGCAGATAGAGAATCTAGAATTAGAAGAGCTACTGGTGAGGCTGAAGCTATAAAACAAGTAGCAGATGCTAAAGCACAAGAAATTCAAAAAGTTTATGAAGCAATAAAAAATGCAGATCCAAATGAAAAATTAGTTCAGTTAAAATCATTAGAAGCACTTCAAGAAGTTGCCAAAGGAGAAGCTAATAAAATATTTATTCCTTTTGAAGCAACTAAGGCTTTAAGTAGCCTAGGAGCAGCAGCTGAGGCAGTTAAACCTGTAAAAAAAGTAATTCCTAAAGAATAATAAACAGAACTTATTATAAAAAAAATCACTTCAAAAATTTTGAAGTGATTTTTTATCCGTTTCTTAACCTATTTACAATTTCCTCTACATTATCAATTAAATATCTTGTATCTTCCAAAGTATTTTCTCTTCCAAATGTTATTCTCAAACTACTACGTGCCAATCTTGTTGGAACTCCTATTGCAAGTAATACATGTGAAGGATTTAAAAGTCCCGCACTACATGCTGAACCACTTGATGCACATATTCCTTTTTCATCTAATTCTGCAAGCAATTTTCCACCATCAACTCCACTAAAGCATATATTTGCGTTACCTGAAAGCCTTTTTTCCATATCTCCATTTATTTTTATATATGAAATTCTTTTTTGCATTTCATGAACATAAAAATCTCTTAATTTTCTTATATGATCATTATATTTATTTAATCCTTCTTTTGCCAGTTCTAATGCTTTACCTGTTCCTACAATTCCTGCTACATTTTCTGTTCCTGCTCTTTTATTTTTTTCTTGATGCCCTCCATCTTGTATTCTTATAAATGGAATATTTTCATTTATATATGCTACCCCTACTCCTTTTGGTCCATAAAATTTATGAGCAGACATAGATAAAGCACCAATATTATATTTTTTTACATCTATATTAATATTTCCCATTGCCTGAACTGCATCTGTATGGAAATATATTTTGTATTTTTTAGCTATTTCTCCTATTTCTTTTATTGGCTGAATTGTACCTATTTCGTTATTTGCAAACATTACACTTATTAATATAGTATTTCTTGTTATACTTCTTTCTAACTCATTTATATCTATAATTCCATTAGAATTCGGTTTTAAATAAGTTACTCTAAAACCAAATTTTTCTAAATATTTACAAGTTTCTAAAATAGCAGGATGTTCTATTTGAGTTGTAATAATATGATTTCCATAATTCTTATTAGCAAATGCTATTCCTTTTAATATTAAATTATCACTTTCACTTCCACAACTAGTAAAATATATTTCATTAACTTTACAATTCAATATATTAGCAATTTTCATTCTATAAATGGTTATTATTTCTTTATTTGTTTTTCCTATACTGTATAAAGAAGAAGGATTACCATAATTTTCCGAAAAATATGGTATCATTGTTTCTAACACTTTCTTATCAACCGCTGTAGTAGCTGCGTGATCAAAATATTTTATTTCCATATACAAATTCCTCCTGCTTTGTTTTATATCTATATAATATGAAGAATTTTATAAAATGTGAAAATAAAAGAATCTCATTTTATTGAGATTCCCATCTTTTTATTTTTATATCTTTATATTTATTTAAAATTTCCATATATTTAGGATATTCTTCCTCCCATAACATATCTGGAACCTTTGCAAAAGCATCAAATATAGTATCTGCTTCTTGTAAGAATAATACTTGCTGCTGTGGCGAAAGCTTTTCATATTTTAATGAAAATTCGTATAATTTATTTAATGTTTCATTTGCTTTCATAAATGACCAAAAATCTTTTACTTCTATCCCTGCCATTTTTATCTGGGCAATAGCAAGTAAAGTTAACAATATTATCATCATTACTAACAAAAATATTATTGCTACAAATATCAAAAATAACACCTATCTTTCTTTTGTTTAAATTAAAATAATTATATCATATAAAAAATTTTTTAGTCAACATTTTATAAATTCTTTTTAAATTTATAACTTTTTTCTTTAACTTATATGCAGAATGTATATCTTTTAAATAAATTCTTGTTTTCAAAATTATTCTCTTTAATTTTATTTTTTGTTTCCTGTTACTAAATTATATATTTTTCCTGGCACATATACTTCTTTTTTAATTTCAAATTCTTCATATGCTTGTTTTACTTTTGGACTATTCTTAATTAATTCAAGTATTTCTTCATTACTTGCTTTTGAATCCACAGATAGACAGTCTTTTAATTTTCCATTAATTTGTATTGGAACTTGTTTTGTTCCACCATTTAATTCTTCTTCATTTACTTTTGGCCATTCTTCCTTGTGAACAGAAGTATTTTTACCTAATTCTTTCCACAATTCTTCTGCAAAATGTGGAGCAAGCGGTGCTAGAATTATAATAAATTCCTCTACTACTTGTTTAAATAACTTTTCGTTTATATTTTTACTTACTCTTAAATATTCGTTTATTTGATTTAATAATTCCATATGTCTTGCTATTGCTGTATTAAATTGGAATTCATTTATATCCTGTGTCATTGCTTTTATAGACTTAGCTTTTACTCTTAATAAATCTTTTTCCTCTATACTTAAATCTGAATTTTGAGTTCCATAAGTTATAGTATTTTGTGAAACAGATTCTACTAATTTTTCTATTCTTGAAAAATATCTTGTCATTGCCTCTATTCCTTTGTCATCCCAAGGTCCACCATTTTTGTAATCAAATCCAAACATTAAGTACATTCTAAATATGTCTGAACCATATTTATCAACATATTCATCAGGAGATACTGTATTTCCTTTACTTTTACTCATTTTATTTCCATCTGGTCCTAATATCATCCCTTGATGAACTAGTCTTTTAAATGGTTCATCAAAGTCTAAATATCCTAAATCACGTAATGCTTTAGTCATAAATCTAGCATATATTAAGTGCATTGCTGCATGTTCTTTTCCTCCAACATATACGTCTGCTGGTGCCATTTTATTTATAATATCTCTATCAAAAGCTTTTTTATCATTTTTGGCATCTGGATATCTTAATTGATACCAAGAAGAACATACAAATGTATCTAGTGTATCAGCTTCTCTAGTAGCATTTCCTCCGCATTTTGGACATTTACATTCCATAAATTCTTTTGATTTTTTAAGTGGTGATTCTCCATCTGGTCTAAATTCAACATCATATGGAAGTAATACTGGTAAATCTTCTTCTGGTACAGCTACTGGTCCACATTTTTCACAATTTATAATTGGAATTGGTGCTCCCCAATATCTTTGTCTTGAAACTAACCAATCTTTTAATCTATAATTTATTGTTTGTCTTCCTAAACCTTTAGTATCCAATTCTTCTGTTATTTTTTCTTTTGCTTCTTCTGATGTTAATCCATCATATTTTCCACTATTTATTAACACAC
>CATJZH010000048.1 GCA_949746285.1 uncultured Clostridia bacterium | reverse complement strand
TGCAAAACAACTTTTTTTATAATTTATTTATTATTTTATTAATTATAAAATAAATTATTAGTTATATTATTATTAATATAACTGGGGATTCTGCCTTGAAAGTAATTTGAAGTAGAAAGTCTTGTATTAAATTAGTTAGGGAATCTCAAATTTATTTTGAGGGCGCTGACTAATTTAATATTAGACTTTCTATAAAAATTACTTGAACTAAGAATTGAAATGTTATTAATATAATATAACTAATTATATATTCTTTTAAATTTAATAAAATAAAAAATAAATTAAAAAACTAGTGTAAAAAAATATTTTTTATGATAGAATACAAAAAAGTATAATAGGATTATTAAATATCCTTAAATAAAAATAAAAGGAGAAAAAAATGGTAGCCTATAAGAGAGTATTATTAAAACTAAGTGGAGAAGCACTAGCTGGAAAAGAAGGTCATGGAATAGCCCCAGATGTTGTTGGAGCTATTTCAGACAAAGTAAAACAAGTAGTAGAAATGGGAGTTCAAGTATCAATTGTAGTCGGTGGAGGAAATTTTTGGAGAGGTGCAAAAAATGGACATAAAATGGATAGGGCATCAGCTGATTATATGGGAATGTTAGCAACAGCGATGAATGGTTTAGCTTTGCAAGATGCTTTAGAAGCTAGAGGAATATACACAAGATTACAAACTGCAATAGAAATGAGAGAGATTGCAGAACCTTATATAAAAAGAAAGGCAGCAAAACATTTAGAAAAAGGAAGAGTAGTTATATTTGCATGTGGAACTGGTCATCCATTTTTCTCAACAGATACAGGAGCAGCTTTAAGAGCAGCAGAAACAGAATCAGAAGTTATATTGCTTGCAAAAACAATAGATGGAGTTTATTCAGCCGATCCTAAATTAGACAAAACAGCAGTTAAGTATGACAAAATAACATATCAAGAAGTATTAGAAAAAGACTTAAAAGTAATGGATTCAACAGCAACAGCATTATGTAAAGATAACAATATACCATTATTAGTATTTGCAATAAACGAACCAGAAAATATAGTAAAGGCTATAAAAGGTGAAAATGTAGGTACAATAGTATCATAATAAATTTATAATAAAGAGAGGTTTTATATTATGGAATTACAAGATTTAGAAGAAAGAATGAAAAAAACAATAGATGTTTTTAATCAAAATTTATCAGAAATAAGAGCAGGAAGGGCAAATCCTACAATATTAAATAAAATAAGTGTAGAATATTATGGGACACCAACTCCAATAAATCAAGTAGCAGGAATATCTGTTCCAGAAGCAAGAACAATAGTTATTCAACCATGGGATGCAAGTGTATTAAAAGACATAGAAAAAGCAATATTAGCATCAGATATTGGTTTAAATCCAAATAATGATGGTAAAGTAATAAGATTAAATTTTCCAGAATTAACAGAAGAAAGAAGAAAAGAAATAGCAAAGGATATAAGAAAAATAGCTGAAGATTCTAGAGTAGCAATTCGTTCTATAAGAAGAGATGGAATGGAGGATGCAAAAATAAAATGTAAAAATTCTGAAATAACAGAAGATGAGAAAGCAAATTTAGAAGATAAAATTCAAAAATTAACAGACAAATATGTAGCTGAAGTTGATAAGATGCTAGAAAATAAAGAAAAAGAGATTATGAGTATTTAAAGTTGAAATAGGAGAAATTATGGAAACAAACAATATACCTAAACATATAGGAATTATTATGGACGGTAATAGAAGGTGGGCAAAATCTAAAATGTTACCTGTAAAATTAGGACATAAACAAGGTGCAGAAACATTAAAAAAATTAACAAGATATGCAAATAAAATAGGAATAGATATTATAACAGTATTCGCTTTTTCAACAGAAAATTGGAAAAGAAGTGAAGACGAAGTAAATGCATTAATGAGTCTTTTAGAAACTTATTTAGATGATTTCGCAAAAGAAGCAGATACAGAAAATATTGTAATAAGAGTTTTAGGAAATGTTTCTGCTTTTTCTAAATCTTTACAAGAAAGCATTGAAAGAACAGTAAAAAGGACTGAAAATAATACTGGTACAATTTTAAATATATGTTTAAACTATGGTGGAAGAGATGAAATAGTTTGTGCTGTTAAAAATATAGCAAATGAAGTAAAAAAAGGAAAACTAGAATTAGATGACATAGATGAAGAGATTGTTTCTAATCATATGTACACAAAAAATATACCAGACCCAGATTTAATTATAAGAACAAGCGGAGAAATGAGACTTAGTGGATTTTTAATTTGGCAATCAGTTTATTCTGAAATTTTATTTGTAGAAAAACTTTGGCCAGATTTTTTACCAGAAGATTTAGATGCAGCAATTGAAGAATATAAAAAAAGAAACAAAAGATATGGGGCATAATAAAATATTTGTAAAGGATACTTAATATATGAATATAAAAAGAGTGTTAACAACAATAATTGGTTTTCCAATAGTATTGTTAGTATTTATTTTTGGAAATAAGTATATTATTGATGTAGTAGCAGCAGTTATTGCAATTTTTGCTATGAATGAATATATAAAATGTGTATCAAAGAAATCAAAAGTAATATCTTGGATAAGTTATTTATCAGTAGCTAGTATTTCATTAATACATATAATTCCAATTAATCTTATAAAATTATTTATTATTTTTGGAATACCATTATTATTACTAATATTATTTTTACATATAATAATTTCAAATATGAAAATAAACTTTGAGAATATATCATATACTTTGATGGGAATATTATATATTTTTGGATTTTGTATTTTTTTACCACTAACTTATGGAATAGAAGGAGAAATATCTGGAAAAATATTGGTATGGTATATTATTCTTTCTGCATGGGGAACAGATATTTTTGCATTCTTAATTGGACATAGATTTGGTAAACGCAAATTTAGTAAAGTTAGCCCCAATAAATCTGTTGAAGGATGTATAGCAGGAATATTAGGAGCATTGCTAATTAATTTATGTTTTACAGTAGGAGTAAATATATTTTTAGGTTTAGAAATATCATATTTAACTGTAGCAATTATAGTTGTACTATTAAGTATAATAGGTCAAATAGGAGATTTTGCAGCATCTAGTATAAAAAGACATTTTGAAGTAAAGGATTTTAGTGAATTATTTCCAGGACATGGAGGAATGATAGATAGAATAGATAGTGTTATATTTATAGCACCATTTGCGTATTTATTAGTAACAATGTTTTTGTAGGAGGAAAAAGGTTTGAATTTCTTAGTAGGAGCAGCAAAAGTAATTTTTTTACTAGGTTTTTTAGTATTTATACATGAAGGTGGTCATTTTTTAGCAGCTAAATTTTTTAAGGTAAAAGTTGAAGAGTTTTCTTTAGGATTTGGAAAGAAAATATTTTCAAAGCAAGGTAAAGAAACTCTATATACAATAAGATGTATACCATTTGGCGGGTATGTAAAGATGACAGGAGAAAATGAAAAATCTAAAGAAAAGGGTTCCTTTAGTGAAGCAAAACTTATTCATAGAATTTGTATAGTTGTAGCAGGTGCTGCTATAAATATTATTTTTGCAATAATAGTATATTTTATGTTATTTATGTCTTCACAAAATAATGTTTCAACTACTATTTCTGAAATTTTACCAGAAGCTAGTCAAAATGCAGTTAATTTAGAAGTTGGAGATAAAATATTAAAAATAAATAATACTAAAATTAGAATAAAAGCTGATATTGAAAAGGCTTTAGAAAATTGCACAGGAGAAGAATTAACAGTATTAGTACAAAGAAATAATGAAGAAAAACAATTAAAAATAAAACCTACAGAATATGAAAATGGAAGATATGTATTAGGAATACAAGTAGCATTACTTGATGTTAAATTTACTGAAAAAATATATTATGCTTTTTGGGAAACAGTAGACTTTTTAGAACAAATAGGATTAAGTTTAAAAATGTTATTTACTGGTAATGTTGGGATAGATCAAATGACTGGACCAATAGGAATTTCTAAAATAGTAGTAAAAACAAATGGAGTTTATAATTTTATTTATTTACTATGTTTAATATCTTTATCACTTGGAGTAACAAATCTCCTTCCAATACCAGCTTTAGATGGAGGTAGATTGGTACTTCTTATTATAGAAGGAATTAGAGGAAAAGCGCTAGATCAAGAAGTTGAACTTAGCATACAGTCAGCTGGATTTTTTCTATTAATATTATTTTCTATTTATATATCTTACAAAGATA
>CATJZH010000047.1 GCA_949746285.1 uncultured Clostridia bacterium | reverse complement strand
TGATGTTCTAACTTAAATTCTTTGTAAATAATTTTACAACCAAAAAAATTAGATGTAAATTCATTTATTTACATCTAACAGTATACATGTAATTTATCGTTCTGATAAATTCAAAAACTGTATTTCAATTATTAGATAATTATTTTCATATTTGGCTTTTATATTTCCATTATTTAATTCTACTAACTGTTTTGCGATAGACAATCCTATTCCATTAGACTTCTTTGCATTTTTAACAGTATAATATCGATCAAATATTTTTTCTAAACTTGTAACATCTAATATTTTTGTTTTATTTGAAAATTCGATTGTTCCATTACATTTTAATTTTATTTTGAAGTCATCTTCACTATATTTAATTGCATTAGATATAATATTTTCAAAGATTCTTTTTACCATATTCTCATTTAGTAATCTAATTACTTTTTCTTCACATATTTCTATTTTAGGACTTATATTGTATTCTTTAAATAAAGCATAAAAACTAACAATAGAATCTTCTAAAATATTATTGATACAAATATTTTTTCTTTCTACTTCATTATATATATCTATACTTTTTGAAAAATCAAATAATTGCTCGGTAAGTTCTGTTAAATCTTTAACTTTATTATCAATTACTCTTAAATATTCTAATTGCTTGTTTGTAAAATTATTCTTGTCTATCAAATCAAGATAACCTCTAATTGCTGTTAGAGGGGTCCTTAAATCGTGAGAAATATTTGTAATAGAATTTTTTAATTCTTGATTTCCTTGTTTATATTCAAGTTCTAACCTTCGTAATTCTTTTAAACTTTTATTTAAACTTGTTGCTAATTTCTTTAAGGTTTTATCATTTGAAGAAATGGTAATTAAGTTATTTGTATCTGATTTTAATATAATTGATAGTGATTTTTCAATGTTACTAATCTCATTTTTCATTACTATAATTTTTAATAGCAAAAATATTGCAATACATAATATTATCAAAAATAGTACAAACCAGATACTCATAAATTCACTTCCTTACTTTAATTCTTTTTTATTAAATAACACTAAACCTGTGCAAGTAAATATTACTAAAATTTCTAATGAATAAAAAGGTAATACTTTTAGATTTGGATCTGACCTTCCTGCTAATTGAAATCCTTGCCCTGCTGGATTTATATCTAATAATGTTTGATATACTTTCTTTTTTGTTTCACTTGGATATCTAGGATTAGGTATTTCCTCAAATTTCATTTCGCCATTTACTAGAGAACCGCTTTGTATGTATTCTTGCATATCTACAATATTAAAACATACCATAGCAAACATCATCAGTACAAATGTTAACATAATAGAAGTTATTGAAGTAATTGTTTTATTTGAAATTATCATTGCTAAAAATGTAAATATACTAGAATACGCAAGTATCATTACAAATATACAACCTATTAACTTTAGCAATACTAACATAGACATTTTAATCCAACCAAATAATGATATCCCAATAATTGCAATTACTATCGTAAATAAAACATAAGAGAACAAACTTGTAACACTTGTTATTATTAAATTTGATAAATATATATTTGTTCTTTTATGACCTATACTTATTTTATTTCTAATTGCTCCATCAGAATATTCTACTCCTAGAAATAAACTTGTAAATATAGAAATTACAATTCCTATTATTGTAGCATAATTAAGCATAAGTTGTTCAACCTCTATTACTTCTCCATATTTTTTCATATCATCATATTGTGTATAAATCATAAATAAAGCAAGACCAATACTAAATATTGTTAATATCCAAAATGCTTTATTTTTTCTTAATCTTGTAAAACCTGCATTTAATAATCTAATCATTTTTAGCACCTCCAATCAAATTCATATAATAGTTTTCTAAAGATTCTTCTTGCTCGTGGATCTCATCTGCTATTAAATTTTCTTTGGATAAGTCACTAATAAATTTTGATAAATTTATCTTTCCATAAACATTTATTGTTTTACTATCTATTACATCATAAGAAATATTATTTACCTCAAAATATTTAACGAATTCCTTTTGATTACTTACTTTTAACTCTATTTTATGTTCTAATTTTTTCATTAATTCGATACTGCTTATTTCTTTTATAATAGATCCATTATCTAAAAATCCATAGTGTGTTGCTATTTTAGATAACTCATCTAAATAATGACTAGATATTAAAATAGTAATTCTATTTTCTTTATTTAATTTTAAAATCAATTCTCTAATTTCAATAATTCCTTGTGGATCAAGTCCATTTATAGGTTCATCCAAAATTAAAAAGTCTGGATTATTTGCTAAACTAATTGCAATTCCTAATCTTTGTTTCATACCTAAAGAAAAGTTCTTTGCTTTTTTCTTTCCAGTATTTCCTAACCCGACTAATTTTAGCAGTTCATCTATACCATCAAGGCTTGGCATTCCTACTAATTTAAACTGTTCTATCAAATTGTCCTTTGCACTCATTTCTCCATAAATTGATGGAGTTTCAATAATTGCTCCCATTCTTTTTCTAACACTTGCTATATTTCCACTACTATAATTAGTTCCATAAATAGTGTAACTTCCATTTGTAGGCTCTTGTAACCCACAAATAATTCTAATAAGTGTTGTTTTACCTGCACCATTTTTTCCAATTAATCCATATATACTACCATTTTCAATATGAATATTCAAATGGCTCAAGGCTTTAAAATCTTTATATCTCTTTTCAAGATTATTCGTTTCTAATACATAATCCATAATCTTTCTCCTTTCCAAATCAAGTATAAGATAAAAAGGTTAAGAAAACGGTTAAGAAAATGTAAAGATTTCGTAAAGATTTTAATCACTCATTTTAAATCCTATTCCCCATACAGATTCAACATAATTTTCATCACTTACTTTTTTTATCTTTTTACGAATATTACTGATGTGAACTTTTAAAGAGCTTTCATCACAATCATCAGTATCACTACTTATCAAATCCAATAATTTATTTTTAGCCATTACTTGTGTTTTATTTAAAAGTAGCTGTTTTAAAATGGCATATTCTGTTTTTGTTAAGTTTATTTTTTCGTTATTTAAAAGCAAAGTATGATTATCATTTAATAATTCTAAATCTTTATACTTTAAGTTTTCTATCAAACTAGATTTGTTCTTTTGTCTTAATTGTACTTCAATTCTTGCTAATAATTCATTAGAATCAAATGGTTTCGTTATATAATCATTTGCACCTGCCATTAAACAATTAACTTTATCTTCAGATGAAATTTTTGCACTTAATATAATGATTGGAGTGTCTTTAACTTTTTCTATTATTTCTTCCCCATTCATCGCAGGAAGCATTAAATCTAATAATATCAAGTCATACTTTTCTTTTTCTAGTAAAAGTAATGCCTCTGTACCTGAATAAGCATCATATGTAATATAATGCTGTTTTTTTAATAATTCTTTTATCACATTATGAATACTAATATCATCTTCCACAACTAATATTTTTTTCATTCATATCTCCTAATTTATTTAATTGTATTATATTTAATCTCAGCTATAACTTACTATAAAACTTTCAAATTACAAAATTCTAATCTTTCTTTTTCTTTCTTTTTATTTTGTATAAAATCACAATATTTTAATTCATATTGGCTGTTAGGTTCTATAATTTTTGACATTAACGATTTATAATATATTTCACACTCAAATACTTCATATTTATTTGATTTTAATCTATTTTTTATAGCATTTCTTATTTTATGTTTCTCTGATACATCTAGTATTCTATATAATTCAATTAAAACACTATACATATCATTACTAGAATTATTAAATAATAAATTAATTAAACTCCCATTATTTAATTTAAATTTTTTATCATCTTCATGTATATAACAAACAATATTATGTATAGTGCTTATTATTATATCGTCGATATTTTCTAAACTTGAAATTTTACCTAAAATATTTAATAGTATATCAACTAGCAAATCTAAATTAAAATTATTAAAATATTCTTTTTGATAGTATAAATATTTGTTCAAATATTTATACTCATT
>CATJZH010000046.1 GCA_949746285.1 uncultured Clostridia bacterium | reverse complement strand
TTTTTATTTTTAATATATTTGAAATATTTGTAAAGTCCTTGTAACATTACACATTAAATTTGAATAATACAATGTCTCCATCTCGCATTATATATTCCTTTCCTTCTGATCTAACAAGTCCTTTTTCTTTTGCTTGTACCATTGAACCACCAGAATTTATTAAATCATCATATGATATTACTTCTGCTTTAATGAATCCTCTTTCTATATCTGAATGTATTTTTCCTGCTGCCTGTGGTGCTTTCGTTCCTATTTTTATTGTCCATGCTCTTACTTCTGGCTCTCCTGCTGTTAAAAAAGACATTAAACCCAATAATTTGTAACTAGCTTTTATTAATTTATCTAATCCAGATTCTTCTAATCCTAACGCTTCAAGCATTTCTAATTTTTCTTCTTTTTCTAGTGCACTTAATTCTTCCTCTATTTTTACACAAAGTGTAATAACTTCTGCACCTTCGGCTTTAGCATATTCTTTTACTTTTATTACATTTTGATTTGATTCTGGATTATCTAATTCATCCTCTGAAATATTTGCTACATATAACACTGGTTTCATAGTTAATAAAAAGCTTTCTTTTATTACTTCTTTTTCTTCATCTGTGTAAGATAACGTTCTTGCACATTTTCCCGCATCTAATGCTTCTTTTACTTTTTCTAAAGTATCTATTTCAAATTGATATTTCTTATCTGCTTTTAAAAGTTTTTTGGCTTTTTCTAATCTTTTTTCTATTGTTTCCAAATCTGCAAAAATCAATTCAAGATTTATTGTTTCTATATCACGAATTGGATTTACACTACCATCAACATGAACTATATTAGTATTTTCAAAACATCTAACTACTTGTAAAATACTATCTACTTCTCTAATATGTGATAAAAACTTATTTCCTAATCCTTCTCCTCTACTTGCTCCTTTTACTAAACCTGCAATATCAACAAATTCTACAATAGCATTTGTTACTTTTTGCGGTTTGTAAATTTCTGCCAATTTTTCTAATCTCTCATCAGGAACTGCAACTACACCTACATTTGGCTCTATTGTACAAAATGGATAATTAGCACACTCAGCTCCTGCTTTTGTTATACTGTTAAACAAAGTGCTTTTTCCAACGTTTGGAAGCCCTACTATTCCTATTTTCATCTTCTATCCTTTCTATTATTTGTAAAAATCAAAACATACGTCCCTAATTGGACATGGAGCCCACTACCAGACTTGAACTGGCGACCTCTTCCTTACCAAGGAAGTGCTCTACCACCTGAGCTAAGAGGGCAATATTTTCTAAAAATACATGGTATATTATCTAATATTTTTCTTTTGATAATATACCATATTATTCTTCATTTCCTAAACATTTTATTGCTTTTTTTCTAATTCTCTGTATTGCATTATCTACAGATTTTACTGGTGAGTTTAACTTAGTCGCTATTGATACATAACTTTCACCTTGAATATATTTATCTAATACTTGTTTTTCAAAATTGCTTAGATTTTTATCTATTTTGTTTTCCACAAATTCAATATATTCTCTTTTGGTTATTGTTTCTAATGGATCTTCAACTAAATTTGTATCTAAAATTTCCATAATTGTTGTATCATCATTTTCATCATATGCAGATACATTTAAAGAAAATGATGAATTTAGTGGTATATGTTTTTGCCTATTTGATGTTTTTATTGCTGTAATTAATTGTCTTTCTATACATAAATTTGCAAATGTTTTAAATGAATTATTTTTTTCTAAATCAAATGATTGTATAGCTTTAAATAGTCCAATCATTCCCTCTTGTAACATATCATCACTTTCAGCTCCTATTAGAAAAAACTTATTTGCTTTCATACTAGCTATTCCTCTATATTTTTCTAACAGAAAATTTTGCGCTTCTAAATCGCCTAATCTGATTTGCTCGATTAGTTTTTCGTCTGGAATATTTTGATATTTACTATCACTAAAATTATACAAATACTTATTAGACATATTATATTTTGAAACCTCCATGTAAGTTATAGCTGTATTATATGTTCTAAAGCTTAGTATGTCAAGTATTAGAAGCAAAAAAAGACAGATTTTTTATCTGCCTTTTTTATTATTATTTTGCATAATCAATTACTCTAGATTCTCTTATAACATTTACTTTAATTTGTCCTGGATATTCCATTTCATTTTCTACTTTTTTAGCTACTTCTCTTGCCATTATAACCATTTCACTATCAGATACTTTTTCTGGTTTTACTATAAGTCTTACTTCACGTCCTGCTTGAATTGCAAAAGATTTTTCAACTCCTTCAAAAGAATCTGCTATTTCTTCTAGTTTTTCTAATCTTTTAATATATGATTCTAATGTTTCTCTTCTTGCTCCTGGTCTTGAAGCTGATATTGCATCAGCAGCTTGTACTAAAACAGCTTCCAATGTAAGTGGTTCTACATCTCCATGATGAGCTTCTACTGCATTTATAATTGTATCATTTTCTTTAAATTTCTTTAATACTTCTACTCCTAATTCAACATGAGTTCCTTCCATATCATGATCTAATGCTTTTCCTAAATCATGTAACAATCCTGCTCTTCTTGCTATTTTTGAATTTATTCCTAATTCTTCTGCCATTATTCTAGCTAAATTAGAAACTTCTATTGAATGATTTAATACATTTTGTCCATAACTTGTTCTATATTTTAATTTACCTATTAATTTTATTATATCTGGATGTAAATTGTTTACTCCTGTTTCTAAAGCAGCTCTTTCTCCTTCTTCTTTAATTGTTTCTGCAACTTCTTCTTTTGCTTTTTCAACCATTTCTTCTATTTTTGCTGGATGAATTCTTCCATCTTCGATTAGTTTTTCTATAGCTATTCTTGCTACTTCTCTTCTTAATGGATCAAAACCAGAGATTATAACCGCTTCTGGTGTATCGTCTATTATTAAATCAATTCCTGTAAGTGTTTCTAATGCTTTTATGTTTCTTCCTTCTCTACCAATAATTCTACCTTTCATCTCATCATTTGGTAATGAAACAACTGATACTGTTGTTTCTGATGTGTGGTCAGCAGCACATTTTTGAATTGCAAAACTTATAATTTCTCTAGCATTTTTTATAGATTCTTCTTTTGCTTTTGTTTCTAATTCTCTTATCATTGCTGCTTTTTCCCCAGTAATTTCTTTATTTAAATTATTTAATAATTGTTGTTTTGCTTGTTCTGTTGTTAAACCTGAAATTCTTTGTAATTCTTCTAATTCTTTTACATGAAGTTCTTCTAATTCTTGTTTTTTCTGTTCATTTTCTGCATATTTTCTTTCAAGCTCTTTTTCCTTTCCTTCACAAGCTGTTACTCTTTTTTCTAAGTTTTCTTCTTTTTGTATTAATCTTCTTTCTTGTGTTTGAATGTCACCTCTTCTTTCCTTAATCTCTTGCTCTAAATCATTTCTTATTTGAAGTACTTCTTCTTTCGCTTTAATTAATTCTTCTTTTTTTAGATTTTCAGCCTCTATCTTTACGCTTTCGATTAATCTTCTTGCTTCACTTTCTGCACTTTGAATTTTAGATTCTGCAATTCTTTTTCTAATAATAACTCCTATTGGAATAAAAATTACAGCGGAGATTAGAATAGTGGCAACGATAATTAAAAATGTTTGCATAATTACATTTACCTCTTTTCTATTAAATTTTCAATGTACAACAAAATTATTTCATAAATTTAACTTATTATTTATATAATTTATATTGTATTTTTCCCTATATTATTATTTTATATGTATTATTGCAAAGTGTCAAGTTTTTTTATTTAAAATTATGTAAATACTGTTGAAACTAAAAGTTTTTACTTTCAAACATTTTATTTATTGCTTTTGAGTAAATACCTTTTGCA
>CATJZH010000045.1 GCA_949746285.1 uncultured Clostridia bacterium | reverse complement strand
TAATAAAATGCTAGTATTTCATCATATATATATAAAATATTTTATCTGTTATCTAATACCAATTATTTTTATTATATTATACAATGGAAAACAGGGAAGAAAGTTAAAGTATTTTTTCTATGCTTTTTATCCTGTACATATGATTGTTTTATATATAATAGCAGTATTAATAAAATAAAAAACGTTACCTTTAAGTAACGTTTTTTATTTTAAGCAAATGCTTGTCGTGTTTTTTTGAATGAAAGTAAATTAGTAATTTCACTTGATTTTTTAATTTGTTTATTTGCTTCTTCTTGGGCAATTTGTCTTTTTTGTCTATTTGCCATTGTTTCACATATTGCTTTTTCATATGTTAGATGAGTTTCTTCTGTAATTTTACTCCAATTATATTGCGTTTTTACTTTTTCTATACCTTTTTTAGATACATTTTCACATAAATTTGGGTCAAATAATAAAGTTAAAATTGAATCTGCAAGTGAATTAGGATTTCCAGCATAGCTTTTCATTCCATTTACACCATGTTCAACAATTTCATTTAATCCACCAATATCAGATGTTACTACTGGTGTTCCAGATAACATGGCTTCAAGTGCAACTATACCAAAAGGTTCATATGTGCTAGGAAACACTGCTACATCAGCACATTTGTACATTTTTTGTACATCTTTTGAACCTAAATATCCAGTAAAATAAACTTTATTTCCTAAACCTAAATAATTTACTTGTGCTCTTAATTCATCTATCATACCACCTTTACCAGCAATTATTAATTTTGCATCATTATAGTGAGATAAAATTTTAGGCATTGCTGATATAAGAGTTTGAATTCCTTTTTCATAAACAAGTCTACCCATAAAAAGAATTATTTTTTCATTATCCATTGCAAATTTTCTTCTAAAATCATAGTCTCTTTCAATCCCATTGAATAAAGTAAGATCTACACCATTAGGAACAACATTTATTTTTTCATAAGGAAGACCAAATAATCTTTGTAGTTCATTTTTCATGTAATTACTATTTACAATAACTTCAGAAGATTCATATGTAAGCATCCATTCAGTATCATTTATATATTTTTGCATATCTCCATGAATTCCACTATTTCTACCAGCTTCAGTTGCATGTATAGTAGAAACAAGAGGAATATGATGAGCAGTTTTTAAAGTTTTTCCGGCATAAGCTGTTAACCAATCATGCGCATGTATAACATCAAATTTTCCTTTTTCAGAAATGATTTCACCTGCTTTTGCTATCATATTAAAATTAAGTTGCATAACCCAATCTATAAAATTATTTGAAGAAATCATAAAGTTATCAACTCTATAAACGTCGACACCTCCATCATCTTCATAATAGGGTACATTTCCATCTCTATAAGTTATGACAGTAACTTTATGTCCATCTTGATATAGCTTGTGTGATAAGTCATGAACAACTCTAGATATACCGCCTACAACTCTAGGAGGATACTCCCATGATAGCATTAAAATATTCATTCTTAAAAGTACTCCTTTCAATATCTTTAGTTAATAAATTCTTAATATATTGTATATAAAAGTGAACAAAAAGTAAACATATTTAGACAAAAAAATACTGTTTTTCTATTATATTTTTGTTACATTTTGCTACGTTTTGTTACGTTTTGATTACATAAGCAATAAAACATAACAAAATGATTTATTTTGGAAAATTCTATTGAAGTTTAAAAATATTATAGATATAATATAAATTATTATTGGGATTATACATGATTTATCAAAGGAGTACTAAGGAGGATATTTGAAATATGCAAGAAAACGAAGAAGATAAAAAAACAGTAAAAAAGGGAAAACAAGCCAAGAAGAATACATCTAAAGCTGTTTCTTCGAAAAAGGAAAAAGTTAAACCTGTTAAAGAGAAAGATTCTAAAAGTAAGTCTGGTAAAGATATTAAAGAAAAAAATAGTAAAGGCACTAATAAAAAAACAGTAACTGTGACTGAAAAAAGTAATAAAGTAATAAAAAGTGAACCAGTGAAATCTGTTCAGAAAAAGAAAAAAGAAAGTAATATTACAACTAAATCAAAAAACATAAAAAAAGAGGTATCTAAAAAGAATAAGCTTAAAACAGAAAAAAATGCATCAGTAAAAAAAGTATCAGACAATAAAGAAAATACAAAAATTGATGAAATTGTTGTAATAGAAAAAATAAAAGACTTCATATCAAAAGTTGTAGCAATGCAAGATGAAGCTAAGAAAGAAATTACAGATAAAAAACCAAAAGACAAAAATATTTCTCAAAAACAGAATAAACCTAAAAAAGAGAAAACAGAATACATTATAGAATATTACGATTTACCATATAGATATAATGAAACAATTGTAAAAATTCTTGCTCAAACTCCAAAAAAAATATTTGTATATTGGGATATTTCAGATAATGATAGAAACAAATATATAGAAACCTTTGGGTAAAACTTTTTTGAAACAACATATCCAGTATTATTATTATATAATGAAGATAAACAATATGTAAAAGAAGTTGTAATAAATGACTTTGCCAATAGTTGGTATATAGATATAGATAATACAAAAACTAAGTATAATATACAACTAGGAAGAAAATTCAAAAATCAACTTGAAAATTATGATACAGAAAAATTAAATAAAAATAATATAATTTTAAAAACAGATTATTTACCTTTTGCAAATTCAAATATTTTAGAAGTACCAAATGATCATGTTTTATTAGAACAATTACCAGAATTTATAGTATTTAGAAATGTAAAAACAAATAGTGAATTTACTAAAAATATAAGAGATTTAAAAGATATATTTGGAAATAATTACGATATAAGAGAATTTTATGAAAGTCAATACAGTGATGAACTTGAAGAAGGAATGTTTGATATGTCTAATCCATCTTCAAATGTAATGAGTTCAACTTTTAAATAAATTATAATACAATAAGATTATGTATTGAAAGGAAAAAACAATAGATGAAAAATGTAAAAGGCTATGTAAATTTTGTATTACATGCACATCTTCCATATATACATCATCCAGAATGTGATACATATTTGGAGGAAGAATGGCTTTTTGAAGCAATATCAGAAACATATATTCCATTGCTTTTAAATTTTAAAAAGCTTGAAGAAGAAGGTGTAGACTTTAGAATTACAATGACAATGACTCCGCCACTTCTAAATATGTTAGATAATAAGTTATTGCAAGAAAGATATATAAAATATTTAAGAAAACATATTGAATTGTGTGAGAAAGAAGTAAAAAGAACGGTTTATGATGCAAGGCTAAATAGTTTATCTCATTATTATTTAGATAGATATACAAATGATTTACATATTTTTAAGGATGTATATAATTGTAACTTAATAGATGGTTTTAAATATTTTCAAGATATTGGTGTTTTAGAAATTATTACTTGTGGTGCAACACATGGATATTTTCCTATTTTATATGTTAATGAAAAAACTGTTAAAGCTCAAATTGCAGTTGGAGTACAAACATATGAAAAATATTTCGGAAGAAAACCTCGTGGTATTTGGCTTCCTGAATGTGGTTATGTACCTGAGGCAGATAAGTATTTAAAGGAGTTTGGTATACAATATATTATAACAGAATCTCATGGTATTTTGTATGCAGACCCTACTCCTGTTTATGGTACATATGCCCCTATTGTTTCTCCAAATGGTATTGTAGCTTTTGGTAGAGATATTGAATCTTCTAGGCAAGTTTGGAGTTCTATTAATGGCTATCCTGGTGACTACAATTATAGAG
>CATJZH010000044.1 GCA_949746285.1 uncultured Clostridia bacterium | reverse complement strand
GTTTACTGCTATTATTTCTTCTGGTAATTTAACTAAAAATGTTCCATTTTGCCATTTTACTTGATTATTACTTTCTACTGCTTGAGCTTGTATTTTTATAATGTCATTTTTCTCTGTACCTTGTGTTGATATAGCATTTTTACTTATTGTTATATTTGCTATTGATATTGGTGCTTCATAATTTGCTGTATGTGTTACTGTACTTACTTCTTCTCCTGATATGTATCCTACTAATGTTGATTTTATATATTGTAACCCTTCAAATCCTTCTAAATCATACTTATTTGTTATTTTTTCATCATCTATTTCTTTTACGCTATATACATAAAAGTATGATTCGTTTTTCATAATTTGGCTTGTTTCTACTCTTATGTGTTTTACTGGTAAACTGTATCTATATGGGTTTCCTGAATTGTAGTTGTTCCAGTTATCTTTTGTAAATGTTGCTAATAAATTTCCTGTTTCTTCATCATATACTTTTATCCATCCTTCTTCTCCTAAGAATGTATCTGCACTACCAAAATAAATTCCTACATTTGATACTACTTCATTCATACTTTCTTCAGTGCTATCTGTTTTTATAAATGTGTCTGCTGTTGTTATTTCTGCTGTCTTATTTTCTTTCATTGTCATTCCATCTAATTTTGCATTTGTTCCAACATATCCCTTCCACATTACTGTATATGTATCATCTTTTTCTTCTTCACTTTCTCCATTGTATATCTTAAGTGGTTTTTGTTTTGATACTACATATCTGTAAGATGGTTCATATATGTATTTTTCTTCCATCTTCTTCTACTTCTGCTACTCTATTTATTGTAAATAATCTTGTTTCTTCATTGTAATCGAATCCTAGATTGCTATTTGTACATGTTACTTCTAATGGTGCATATCCATTTACTTCTGGCAGTTCCCCTTCTACATGATTTGTTTTTAATATTAATTCTCCTTCTGTTTCTTCTGTGTTTACTGAAAAGTTTAATGTTACTGTTTTGTCTTCTTCATTTATCGCCTTTTCTATATCCCCTGCCAAATTATATGTATTGATTTTTGCTCTTACTGTTCCATACCAGTCTATTGTAAAGTTTACTTGTTTTGTTACTTCTGTTTCTGTTCCATCTTCTGCTACATATGTTCCTGTTAAAATTACACTATTTTCTTTGCTATAATTATTTATATTGTTTCCTATTGCACTTGCTCT
>CATJZH010000043.1 GCA_949746285.1 uncultured Clostridia bacterium | reverse complement strand
TATACATTTTATAGAAAATACTATCTACAAATATATAATATTAAGTTTTATTTTTGGAATAGGCATTATTATACTAATTGGTGCAAACTTTAAAAAGTGGAGAGGTAATAAATAATATGAAAAAAACAATTTTACTAATAATCCTACTAGTAATTTCATTATTTACTTTTACTGGTTGCTATTATACAAATGGAATTGACCAATATTATTTTATAATTTCTTTAGGTCTTGATATTAGTGATAATGGATTATTAAAAATAAGTATTCAAACATCTTCTAACTCATCTGAAAGTAGTAGCTCTGAAAGTTCTGGTTCTAGTCAACCAAGTAGTTATAAAATCTATTCAGTAGAAGCAAAAACAATTGATGAAGGATTAAATATATTAGATAATTATTTGAATAAAAAAATAAATTTATCCCATTGTTCTGCTTTAATAATTTCAGAAGAATTAGCTAAAAAAGGTATTAAAACTTATATAAGTACTTTAAGCAATAACCCAGAATTACGACATAGTTGTCAAATAATAATAAGTTCTGGTACTGCTTATGATGTTATGAATAAAGTATCAAATTCTGGAGAAACTTTCTCAGCAAGACTATATGACTATTTAACAAGAACTGCTGAATACACTGGATTTACAATAGAAACTTCATTTGGTCAATTTTATCAAGCTTTAGATAATGATTATTACCAGCCAACTGCTGTATACACTTTAGTTTCTGAAGACACTATACAAACCGCAGGATTTGCTATATTTAAGGAAGAGTATATGGTAGGTAATTTAGATGTTTCTAATTCTATTGCACATTTAATGGTCACAAACGATTTAGATACCTGTATTATAACGACAGATAATCCCTTTGACGCATCTAATAAGGTAGATTTAGAAATTGGTTTATATAAAAGAACAGATATTTCAATAGATGTAATAAATGGAACTCCATATATTTCTATAACTATTTTTCCTGAAGGAACTGTTAGAAGTTCTGGAAGTTCTTTTAACTTTATTGAAGATAAAAATATTACTACATTAGAAAATACCACCAATGATTATTTAGAAAATTTACTAAAAGAATATCTATATAACATATCTAAAAAATATAATTCTGATATTGCTGGTTTTAAAGCATTGTACAAATCTGAATTTTTTACTAGAGATGAATTCGAAAAAATCCATTGGAATGATATTTTCCAAGATTCCTTTTTTGAAATAAAAGTAAATACAAGAATTAACTCTAGTAATTTGTATAGTAAAGAATAGATTTTAGGAGAGAAATTATGAAATTTGTAGCTATTGTACTTTTAATTTTTTCATTTTTAAAAAGTATATATTATGGAATTTATGAAATAAAAGAAAAAGAAAATAAGCCTGCTGGAATTACTGTATTTTTTTTAGCAATTCTAGGGCTTATATTCCCTATAACTTTATTGTTATTACTTTACTAGTTTTTTTCTTCTTTAACTTTTAGATTTTTAATAATTATAGAACCTAATATAGCTGCAATCCCACAAGCAATAAATAAGTTACCTCTATCTGATAGCTTATATAAATTATCTTTTATAATACTAATAATTAAATTACTTAAAGAAGTTGCTAATACTACTAAATTATCTAAATCTACATTTTTAAATATTGCATTCGTTAATAATTTTAAAAGTACTCCAACAGTTAATGAAGAAATTCCTAAAAAGTTTATTACTATTAACAAATCTTTTATATTAATTAATACTAATAATATTATTAGTATTATTAATACTATTTGAGGTATATTTCCAATTTTACTACTTATTTCTCTTAAATTATCAATTATTTTATTACTTTGTGTGTATAACTCATTCGACACATTTACATTATTATCGTATTCTTTTATAATTAGCTCTTCAAATTGTTTTATATTATTTTTTCCTTGTTGATTTAAATTTAAATTTTCCTTTGTCAAATATTCATCAATCCTAGTACTTAAATTTTTTCTGAGTTCATCACTACTCAAAGTAATTGTTGTTCCATCATATATTGCATCAACTATAGTTTTTACATCTTTTTGAATCATTTCTTCTGTAAATAAATCTTTTATTGTATCTTCTGGAAGTCCTGATTGATATATATAATTTTCAAAACCGTTTTGCACTTCTCGTGAAATTTGCAAATTAAATTCTGTTTCTTCCATTTTTGATAACATATATTCTTTATTTAATATAACAGAATTTAATATATTTAGGGCAATAATTGCTAAAACCATAATTACAATAAAAAAAGATAAAATTATATTTATAAAATATTTAAATATTTTCATTTTTTACTCCTCTATTTTATTTGCGTATACTACATATCTTTCTGATGCATGACCTATATTGTTTATTGGCCAACATGTATAAATCATTAAAATTTCTTTTTCATTTTGTATTGGTACTTCATCTATCTCTGTCTCTTTGACAATTTTTGTACCATATATTTCATAATTAAAAGTACCATAGTTAGTATCTAAAACAATCTTATCTCCAATTTCAGCTTTTGGTAAATCTGCCAAAAAAGTTTTAAAATTATGTCCTGCTAATATTATACTTCCCCCTTCTCCTGGAAAAAAAGAAGTATCATCATGTGCTATTCCACTTTTTAATATTGTATAATTTGCACCATAATATACTGGTAGTTCTACTCCTATACTATCAATTTTAAGAGTTGCATATTTACTTCCATATGTAGGATAGTTTGCTAATGTATTTCCTTGTAATACTGGTGAAACTTCTTGCACTTCATTTTCATTTACTGTTATTATATTTAAAAGGTATATTGCCATATCAATTTTTTCTTTTCCTACCTTTTGAAATGTAAAACAGATTACGAATATAAACAAAAAAGCAACTATACAAGATATAATAGTTGCTTTAATTATTTTTACAATACTTTTTTTCATTTATTTAAGCTTTTCTTTTTTTAACAACTACTGCAACGGCAACTATTGCTAAAACTGGTAATGCATATAATGCATAATTTGCACCTGTATATAATAATTTTTTTCCTGATGCAGCTGTTGTACTTCCAGCATTTGTTCCAGGATTTGTAACTAATGATGTATAGTTTCCTGAAATTAAAGTTTTTCCATCTGATTTTACTAATGTAAAACTTTTTGTTTTTGTATTAACATTTAATGTTAAACCAGCCTTTTTAGCTGTTGCTTTAGCTTTTTCTAAAACTTCTGTTTTTACTTGTTTACTTATTTGTGAAGTATTTGCTGCACCTGTATTTTTTATTTTTTGCTCTATTGATACTATATCTTGATATACAGCATTTGCTGTGTTTTCATCTAAAGATGTAGCAATATAATCTGTAACTGCATTTTTTTGACTATTTGTTAATTCGAAAAGCATTCCATTTACATTGTGTGCATTTCTTATATAATTTGTTAAAGTTTCCTTTGATGTTGCTGCATTAACATTTAATGACATTGTAACTACAGCTAAAACTACAAGTGCCATAACTAAGATTTTTGATAATTTTCTCATTATTTTTAAATTCCCCTTTCAAATTTAATGTTCACTATATTTATTATAATTATAATTTTTTGCTTTTGCAAGCATTTTTTTACATTTTATGTATATTTTTACCAAAAATTTGATTAAATTTCATCATTATAAAATTAGTTATATTTAACTAATAACAATTAAATTCTTGATTCAAGTACTTTTTTTAAAATTCTAAATATAAAATTAGGTATTGATTAAAAACTACAATTATGGTAAT
>CATJZH010000042.1 GCA_949746285.1 uncultured Clostridia bacterium | reverse complement strand
TAACCTTTATTGTTATAGCTAATATAAAAGTCTCCTGCATTGTATTCTTCTGTCTCTGTTCCTTCTTGTTTAAATTTCACTAACAAACCATTTACATTAGTTACATTGTCAATACCATAATCTTCTATATTTAATTCTGGATATTTAAAAGTATAATTTCCTGCTGCTTCAACTGTTCCTAAAGCAACATGCTCTTTATTCATAGTTTCTGTTCCAACTAAGCAATATCTTGTGTTTTCAAATCCTTCAAATATATCGCTTCCTGGTACAAAATCTGGATGTGTAGGATCCATAGTAGTATCACGTAAAAATGGATCATCTAATGTAGCATCTATTGCATACCAAACTTTTTCACTAGATCTAGCAAGTGTTTCATTTTCTACTTGAACATAATTCCACATATGAGGAACTGCAGCAGCCCCTTCTGATTGGTGTGTACCTTGCACAAGAATATTATTTAGCCCTAATTTATCTAATACTACCTTTAATGATCTTGCATAACCTTCACATACAGCTTGGTTTTTTACAAGTGCTCCATAAGGTGTTCCTAAAAATCCTTCAACTCCTTCTGTACAATCACTTTCTAATCTATAACCAGTATTATTAATAATTTCATTGTGTACTAATTTAATTTGTTGTACAATTTTATTTTCATTCTCATTTACTTCAATATTAATAGCTTTTTGAACAATTTCATCCACTTTTAAATCAAATTCTTCAATAGCTGCTTCAACTTCATCTTGATTATTGAAACCTGATACATAATAATTTGCATATCTTCCTGATCCTAAATATGCATGGTAATCATTATTTGCTCCTTTAGTTATTCTAACTGATAAACATTGGAAATTTAAATAAAATACTTCAGGATAATCAGCATAGAATGCATATCTTGCAGCTTCTGTTGCTGAAGTTAATTTAGATTTTCCGCTTTCATACTCTTTAGCTTGTTCTTCAGTTATGTAACCATTTTCAACAAGATCATAACTTTGATTACCTGTTTTTAGCATTCCTTTTTTGTACATATCTAATAATGCATTATATATTATTTTTGAAACATCATCAAGTTGATCATAGTGAAATTTACCTTCTGCTTGATTTTCTGTTCCATAAACAAATCCACTTAATGTAATCCAACTAATTTGAGATACAAAAAGTGTAAAAAGTAAAAAAACAACAATTAATTTTTTTAACTTCATAAAAAAAAATCTCCTTTGCTATATTTTTAACTACTTTTGTTGGTTTTTCAAAATGTAGCTAATATATATATTAACACATTTTACCATTTTAGTCAATGAAAAAGTGTATTTCTTTCTTATATTATGTAAACTTTCTTGCCTGCAATTATATAAAAATATAGAAGTAACTACATATTCACTTCTATATTTTTAATATTCATATTATCTGCTTTACTCTATATTTACCCCTTTTATAAAAAATCTTTTCCCCAACAAATAGTATATTATTATGTAAGTAATATAAATAGCCACCCCCGTTAACATAATAACTTTTATTGAATCTATATTAACTATATCTTTTGTATTAATTAAGTTCATAACATTAGAATTAAATAATCCTAATATAAAAATCAATACTAAAGTTACTGCTTGGGTCAATAAATATAATAGAGTACCAATTATAATAGTTTTTGCATTTTTATTTTTATTTGATTTATAGCCTAGTATTATACTAACATATCCTATCAATACTATAAACATAACTTCTAAAAAAAATACACCTACCATCAATAATATTAAACCTATAACTGTTGTATTATAAGTTGAAGCTGTTAACTCTAATATAGCTTTTAAATTTTCCAAATTTTCTTTAGAATAATAACATATAAATAAGCAAAACAATATAACTACTGCTGTAGTAAATACAGTAATTAATGCTGCTATAACTTTAGAAATGTATATTTTTTTCTTCTCTACTGGTAATGTATGAGTAAGATATGATTCATCTTTATAAATATTTTTAACAAACCTGCTCCATAGTCTCGTAAAACAATTAATTAAGCAATTTGCCATCATAGCTATAGCAAGCCCATATGTAAACTTAGCTATTGCTGAAAATACTATTGAATTTTCTATTAGACTTAAAACTCTTCCAATAATTGAAAATATAACTGCTAAAATGTAAAAAACTACAATGACCTTATATATCCATTTTAAATCATATTTTAATAATTTTCTTAACATTTAAAATACCTCCTAAAAATATCATCTATTGAAGCACTTTCTTTGTTCCTTAATTCATCAGCTGGAGATGTTAAAATAATTTCTCCACCATCCATAAAAATTACTTCATCTAAAATTCTTTCAATATCTGAAATTAAATGAGTTGAAATTATTACACTTGCTCCATCATTAAAATTTGACAATATAGTGTCTAAAATATAATCTCTAGTTGCTGGGTCAACTCCGCCTAATGGCTCATCTAAAATGTAAATTTTAGCATTTCTACTCATAACAAGAATTAATTGTAATTTTTCCTGCATTCCTTTTGACATTTTACTTATTTTAGTATTAATATCTAAATTTAAATCTTTTAATAATTTTTTTGCTCTTTGAGAATCAAAATTAATATAAAAATCTTCAAAATATCTTATTGCCTGTTTTATTGTCATTTCTTTATCTAAGTATGTTCTCTCTGGTAAATACGATATAATATCTTTAGAATTGACGCCTGGATATTCTCCTTCTATTAATATTTCTCCACTTGTAAGTGTTAATAAATCATTTATTAATTTTATTAATGTGGTTTTTCCTGCTCCATTTTTTCCTAAAAGTCCTATAATTTTTCCTT
>CATJZH010000041.1 GCA_949746285.1 uncultured Clostridia bacterium | reverse complement strand
TTCATCTTTTGGATTATAATCTACTGCTGTTGCATATAAATCAAGAACTTGTCTATAAAGTACCTTTTCTGATGATCTAATATCCTTAATTCTAGCAAGCAATTCTCTCCAATAACTTCCTCCACCATTTCCTTTAAGTCTTTCATCATCCATGGTGAAGCCTTTTATCATATATTCTTTTAATCTTTCTGTTGCCCATTTTCTAAAATTAGTTGCAATTTTAGATTTTATTCTATATCCCAAAGAAATTATCATATCTAAATTATAAAACTTAACATTTCTTTCAACATTTCTATTACCTTCTTTTTGAACTGTCAAGAATTCCTTGACAGTTGAATTCTCATTTAACTCATTTTCATCAAATATATTTTTAATGTGAAGACTTATATTTTGTTTTGTTGTATTATATAATTCTGCCATCTGTTGTTGAGATAACCATACTGTTTCATTTTCAATTTTTACGTCTATTTTTGTTAATCCATCATCTGTTTGATAAATTATAATATCTCCATCAACTTTTTCCATAATGAAAACCTCCTTTATTTGTCCGAACATTTGTATTGTATCATGTATGTATTACAATATCAATACTTTGGCAAAAATTTCTAAAATTTTATAATTTTATTTATAATATCTGATTTAATTTGTTCTTCTAAAATTTCACTTGCTTCTTTTCTAGTTTCTTTGGTACTTAATATATAATAATTTTCTGTTGTTTCAATTCTGCTATGTCCTAATATATCTGCAATATCTTTAATTTCTACACCATTTCTTAGGTTTTTTGTGGCATAACTTCCTCTCAAATCAAAAATCTGCAATTTCTTATTCCAAGCTCATTATGTATAATCTTAAATGGATATTTTATGACATCTGTTCCCACATAAGTTCCATCTTTTCTGGTGAATATCATTTCAATATTATTTTTATTTTTTCGTTTTGCTTCAGTTATTTTATACTCTACTATTTTTCCATACTTGTTTTTAATAGGTTCTAATGAATACTTTTTATATGTACTTTTATATTTTTTCATAAAAACTTTCTGTTGATTTTTATAATTGTATAATAATTTATATAACGTATCACAAATATATAGTTCTCTACAACTTCCTTCTGTTTTAGTTGTTCCTAAATACCATCTTCCATTTTCATCTTTTAGTTTTGAATATACTGTTTTATTGATTTTAATTATTCTATTTTTAAAATCTATATCATTCCAAGTTAGTGCAAATACTTCACCTGTTCTCATTCCAGTATAACAAGCTGTTAAAAAAGCACATATAAATATTGCATTTTTCTTAAATCTAATTAGTATTTTTTCGATTTCTTCTTTTTCATATATATGTTTTATGCAGTTTTTTTGGGTTCAAATGATAGAACTCTTGGAATTTGTAAATCTCCCTGCTGGATTATTTTTTATAAATCCAAAATAGTTTGTTGCATCTCTTAATGAGCTCTTTATAACCTTTTGATAATTTCTTAATGACTCTTTAGTTCCTGATTTTTGATATAATTTCAATAATGCTTGATTTAATATATATGGTGTTAATGCACATAATTTATATTTACCTATTTCTTTTTTTATTGTTTCAAATGTTTCTGAATATCTTTTAGCTGTTGAATACTTATAATTAATTGAAAAATACTCTTTCATCCAATAATCCAAATAATCAGAATAAGACATTTGCGTTTCTTTAGGCATTGTTTCTCCATTTATATAATCGTTATATGCTTTTAATCCATATTGATAAGCCTCACTTTGAGTTCTAAATCCTGATTTTGAAATTCTAATTCTTTTGTTATTTACTTTGGCTCCTTCAAAAAAATATTCATACACCTTTCCTCTTTTTCTTACATTAATTTTTCCCATTAATAATCCTCCTTATAAAAATTTTCTCATAGTTATTTTATATCATTTGTAAATCTTAAAAATAGAATAGAAAAAGAAGTGTCACCCAACTTTATTAGGTTACACTCCTTATTTTTTAGCATATTCCAACTTTTATTTTATATTTTAGGTGACAAATCATTTATTTGTCATCATTTTTTCATTTTAACAAAATCCTTCAAAGCATTGATATTAAGTGTTCTTCCCACAGCAGTTCTTATACTTTTTACCCGAACCACAAGAAGATTTTATTTATGTATTATCAATACTATAGAATACTATGTATACTAATAATATCACGGATTATAGCGATTTATATTTATTGTATTATTAGTATTATTTTTGTATATGTTTTCTTATTTTTTG
>CATJZH010000040.1 GCA_949746285.1 uncultured Clostridia bacterium | reverse complement strand
CACTATTTTCTTTGCTATAATTATTTATATTGTTTCCTATTGCACTTGCTCTACTTGAGCTATAACTATAATCTCCTGAACATACTATTCCTGTTATTAGTTTTTGTGTTCCATTGCTTAATGTATTAAATTCTAATTTTTTTATATTATTGCCTATGTAGTTGTCTTTTAATTCTTGATCTTTTGGAAGTGAAGTTTGTAAATAAAAATTATCGCTATTTACTGCTATTTTCGCATCTTTTAAGTACCCTGCTGTTTGGACATTCAGTTCCATATACAAGGTATCTTCTTTTCCTATTTCTCTGCATGTTCCTCTAAGACTTTCTGCGTATCCATCTCCATCTAAGTCACGTAAAAAGAAAGCATCAAATTTCACATTATCTGTGCCTTCTACTGTCTCTTCTCCTTCTTTAACTTCTGCATATGTCATTGCTTTTGCAAGTTCACTGCTAGCAACTGACATTTCTACTTTACTTTTTTTGAAAATTACAATTCCTGCTATGATTAACACTATTGCTAACAAAGCTGTTATTATCATAACTTTCTTTTTTCTGCTCAATTTAAACTTCTTTTCCATTTTCTTCCCCCATAAGCTTTATAAGTTTTAATTTTAGATAAATCTGTCCTATAAATTTGTTTTTAGACATAATTATCTAATAATACTATACTTCTTTAAAATATATAAAGTACATAACCGTTTTCTTACATTTTTGCACTTCTTTTTGCACTTTACTACGGAGGGGGTTTTTATCTTTTTTTATCTTTTTCATTTCTTTAATGTTAAATTTATTATGTTATATTACTAAATCTATATAAAATCTTAGGGGTACAGTTTCTCTCAAAGTTTTGATTATAGTCAAGTTTTTTCAAAACTATGAAAGAACTTCTGATTTTTACTAAGTTTTTTCATAAATTTAAAAGCATTCAGAGAACTTATAAATTCTCCAAATGCTTTTCATTCATTTATTATTTTATTCTGTAACTTCTTCTTGCTCTGCTTCCTGAAGTATTGAATCTTCATCTTCTGTATTAATTTTTATATCTTGATAACGTCTTAATCCTGTTCCTGTTGGTATTAATTTACCAATGATAACATTTTCTTTTAATCCCATTAAGTTATCTACCTTACCTTTTATAGCTGCTTCTGTTAATACTTTTGTTGTTTCTTGGAATGAAGCTGCTGATAAGAAACTTTCAGTTGCAAGTGATGCTTTTGTTATTCCAAGTAATACTCTTCTATATGTTGCTGGTTTCTTTCCTTCAGCTATTAGTTCTTCATTTCTAAGTTCAACTTCTAATAAATCTACTAATGAAGCTGTATAGAATTCTGTATCTCCTGGATCTTCAATTCTAACCTTTTTAAGCATTTGTCTTGCTATAACTTCAATATGCTTATCGTTAATATCAACACCTTGATTTCTATAAACTTTTTGTACTTCAGAAATAATGTAAGTATAAACTCCTTCTACACCTTTTACAGCAAGTAAATCTGTTGGATTTATAGAACCTTCTGTAATAGGATCTCCTGCTTTAACTTCATCACCATCTTTTACTTTTAGTTTTGAACCAAAGCTAATTGTATATGTTTTGCTATTATCTTTACTTGTAACAATAACTTCTTTTCTCTTTTTCTCGTCATTAATTTTTACTGTACCATCTATTTCAGTAATTATAGCTAAACCTTTTGGATTTCTAGCTTCAAATAACTCTTCGACTCTAGGAAGACCTTGTGTAATATCTCCTCCAGCTACACCTCCTGTATGGAATGTTCTCATAGTAAGCTGTGTACCCGGCTCACCTATTGATTGAGCGGCGATAATACCAACTGATTCTCCTTCATTTACTCTTTCACGTGTTGCTAGACCCATACCATAACATTTAGCACATGCTCCATGTCTTGCTCTACATTCTAGTATTGAACGAACATTTACTTTTGTGTAACCTGCATTTACTATTGCTTTTGCTGTTTTATCGTTTATCATTGTGTTTGTATCTACAATTACTTTTCCTGTTTTTGGATCTTTTATATCTTCTACTGGATATCTACCAACTAATCTTTCTTCTAATGGTTCAATTATTTGATTTCCATCTTTTATATCTTCTACTTCTATACCTTTTGTTGTTCCACAATCTAATTCTCTTATGATAATATCTTGTGAAACATCAACTAATCTTCTTGTTAAGTATCCAGAGTCTGCTGTTCTTAAAGCTGTATCTGTTAAACCTTTTCTTGCACCATGGGCAGAAATGAAATATTCTAGTGAATCTAATCCTTCACGGAAACAAGATTTTACTGGTATTTCAACCGCTTTACCAGATGTATTAGCCATAAGTCCACGCATACCTGCTATTTGTCTTAACTGGTTCATATTACCACGGGCTCCAGATTGTGCCATCATGTATATTGGGTTTAATTCATTAAAGTTGTTTTTCATAGCTTCTGTTACATCATCAGTCGCTTTTTCCCAAATTTTAATTATGGCATCATATCTTTCATCGTTAGTAATCATACCACGTTGATATTGTCTAAATATATTAGATACATTTTCATCTGCTTGTGCTAATATATCTTTTTTAGCTTCTGGCACAGCTACGTCAGCAACAGAAACTGTTATAGCTCCTTTTGTTGAATATTTGTAACCTGTAGCTTTTATATAATCTAAAACTTCTGCCGCTTTTGATAATCCATGTACATTTATGCAATTTGCAACTATTTTTCCTAAGTTCTTTTTAATAACTGGAAAATCAATTTCTAAATCAAATTCTTTTTCTGGATCTGTTCTATCTACAAATCCTAAATCTTGTGGTATTCCTTGATTGTATATTAATCTACCAACTGTTGTTTCTATTGTTTTGTGTCTTACTGTTCCATCTTCATCTGTTTTAAATCTTCTTACTTTTATTTTACAATGTAATCCTACATCACCATTTTGATAAGCCATCATAGCTTCGTCTTCATCTTTAAAGTATAAACCTTCGCCTTTTTCACCATCTATTTGAACTGTTAAGTAATATGCACCAAGAATCATATCTTGTGTAGGTACTGTAACTGGTTTTCCATCTTGTGGTTTTAATAGGTTATTTGTAGATAACATTAAATATCTTGCTTCTGCTATAGCTTCTGGTGTTAATGGAACGTGAACAGCCATCTGGTCACCATCAAAGTCGGCATTAAATGCTGTACATACTAATGGGTGAAGTTTAATTGCTCTACCTTCAACAAGTATTGGTTGGAATGCTTGAATACCTAATCTATGAAGTGTAGGGGCACGGTTTAACATTACTGGATGGTCTTGTATAACTTCTTCTAATATATCCCATACCTCTGGTCTTAATTTTTCTACCATTCTTTTAGCATTTTTTATATTATGTGCTATTCCTCTTCCTACTAATTCTTTCATAACAAATGGTTTAAATAATTCTACTGCCATTTCTTTTGGAAGACCGCATTGATAGATTTTAAGTTCTGGACCAACAACTATAACTGAACGTCCTGAATAGTCAACTCTCTTTCCTAATAAGTTTTGACGGAATCTACCTTGTTTTCCTTTTAACATATCTGATAATGATTTTAAAGGTCTATTTCCAGCTCCTGTAACTGGTCTTCCTCTTCTACTATTATCTATTAAAGCATCTACAGATTCTTGTAACATACGTTTTTCATTTCTTAAAATTATTT
>CATJZH010000039.1 GCA_949746285.1 uncultured Clostridia bacterium | reverse complement strand
TTTATAGTTACAAGTATAGGAGTATTACATACAATTTTCAATATTGTTGTATTACATATGAAATCAATGAAAGATAGTCCAGGGATGGGGGAAGGATATGAAAAAACAAAACCTTGGCATCCATTATATAATATAATTGTTTTTCCAATGTTTGCTTACTTTTATTTAAGTGGATTGGAAACATTAAGTTTTCAAAATGTTATTTATACATCACTTATTTGGGGAACAATAACAGTTGTATTCGATGTAATTGGATGGGTATTAATAAAACATCCATGGTCTTTAACGTTTAAAGAATTTTACATTGATTATCAACCTTGGATAACATTAATATATGTAACAATATATGCAAGCCCGATTATAACTTATGGAATAATGTGTTTATAGATAAATTAATCTAGAAGAATGAAGAAATATAAATGTTAGAAATAAGACAAGGAAATAAAAAAGACTATGAAGAGGTATATAAAGTAATAAAAACAGCATTTGAAACAGCAGAGCATAGTGATGGAAATGAACAAGATTTAGTAGTGGCTTTAAGAGAATCTGGTAGTTTTATTCCAGAACTATTACTTGTGGCAGTTAAGATAATAAAATTATTGGATACATATTATTTACAAAAATAAAAATTAGAGAATATGAAGAATTAGCTCTAGCATCGATAGGAATATAACAACAAGTTAGTGGGAGAAATTATGATAAGAAAATTTGAAAAAAGAGATATAAATATGTAATGCAAATATGGAAAAAAGAAAATATAAAAGCTCATCAATTTATTTCAGAGGAATATTGGGAAAGTAATTATAGATATGTAAAAGAAATTTTACCTAATGCAGAAATATATGTTTATGTTATTAAAGAAAATATAGTAGGGTTTATAGGATTAGAGCAAAATTACATTGAAGGAATTTTTATTGATACAAATAGTCAGTGTAAGGGAATAGGAACATTATTGTTAAACAAAGTAAAAGAAAACAGAAATACTTTAACATTAAATGTATATAAGAAAAATATAAATGCAATTAATTTTTATAAGAAAAATGATTTTGTAATAACAAATGAAAGTATAGACAAAAACACTAATGAGATTGAGTATACTATGACTTGGAATAGGAGTTAAAAAAGAAAGTTAAATATAGAATAATGCCATTTATATGGTAATAAAGTTAGAAGGAGATAAAAATTATGAGCAAATATGAACCCTTATGGAAATATTTAAAAGAAAACAATAAGCAAGATTATAAATTATCTTATGAAGAGATACAAAATATTTTAGGATTTAGTATAGACCATTCATTTTTAACTTATAAAAAAGAAGCAAAAGAATTCGGATATGAAGTAGGAAAAATATCAATGAAAGAGAAAACAGTAATTTTTAATAAAATATAAAGTTTTACTATAATGCAACTAAAAGTTTGCAACAAAAAATCTTTACTGAAAATATAATTTGCAACTGAAAGTTGCTAGAAAAAAAGTATAAAAAATCCTAAAATTAACTACAAGGAGGACGTAATCTAATGAAGTTTGGAGATAATTTACAAAATTTAAGAAAATTAAAAAAGATGTCACAAGAAAAATTGGCAGAAAAAGTTGATGTATCAAGACAGAGTATATCAAAATGGGAAAGAGGCGAAAGTTATCCTACAATGAATAATATTATGGCTTTATGCGAAATATTTCATTGTAATATTAATGAATTGGTACAAGAAAACCTAACAGATATAAATTCGTTAGATGAAGAAATAAAGATGAGTGTAGTTAAATTTAAAGCTGAAAAGCAAAAGAAAATG
>CATJZH010000038.1 GCA_949746285.1 uncultured Clostridia bacterium | reverse complement strand
TGTTTTTCTTTTTTAATTTTTCTACTTTATATTTTTCAAAATTTACATCTTGTTGTTTTAAATTATGATTAACTATCATTTCTGCCTCTTTTAAAATATTTACTTTTTTACTTTCATTTTTCTCATCATCCAATTTAAATTTATCCATTTTTATATTTTCTTTTAAAATAACTATCGCTTCATCTATAATATTTGATTCAACATTCTTTAAAAAAATAACATTATTAGTTTTATTTACTTGCATATTTTCTCCTTTAATACAATTTTTACTTATATGTTTAACCATATATTTTCCAAATTTTAGAAAAATATACAGTTTTCTTAAGTTATATTTTAATCAAAAACTCATATATTTAAATAAAGGAGCTTTTACTATGAATTCAAAAAAAGGATTAGATTTTAAACATAAAGAAGTTATAAATATAAAAGATGCAAAACGTCTAGGATTTGTCCAAGACGTAACTGCTGATTTTAAAACAGGTATGATAAAAGAAATAATTGTACCTGGAAATACAGGATTTTTTAATTTCTTTTCTACTGGAAATGAACTTATTATTCCATGGAGTTCAATAAAAGTAATAGGCACAGATATTATTTTAGTAGATTTTTAAAGGACATTAAACTTTATAATTTAATGTCCTTTACTTTATTTATATAATCTTCTAATATGTTCTATTGCTGTTTTTTCAAGTCTCGATACTTGTGCCTGAGATATTCCTATTTCTTCTGCTACTTCCATTTGTGTTCTGCCCATAAAAAATCTTTTATCTATTATCATTCTTTCTTTTTCATTTAATTTTTTTAGTGCTTCATTCATTGTTATATTTTCAGCCCATAATTCATCAGTATTTTTCTTATCTTTTACCTGATCCATAATTGATAAACTGTCTGCACCATCATTGTAAACTGGTTCTTGAAGAGAAACGGGATCTTGTATTGCATCTAAACTAAGTACTATATCTTCTTTTTCTACTTCCAATTCTTTAGCAAGTTCGTCTATTGTTGGTTCTTTTCCATTTTCTCTTGTAAGTTTTTCTTTAGCTTGAAGCACCTTATATGCCAAATCTCTAACAGACCTGCTGACTCTTACCATATTATTATCTCTTAAGTATCTTCTAACTTCACCTATTATCATTGGTACTCCATATGTTGAAAGTTGAATATCTAAACTTGTATCAAAATTGTCTATTGCCTTTATTAACCCCACACATCCTACTTGGAAAAGGTCATCTGCATTTTCTCCTCTTCCACAAAATCTCTGAATTACACTTAAAACTAATCTCAAATTTCCATTTATTAATTTTTCTCTAGCTTCTTTATCTCCTTCATGCATTTTTTTAAATAATTCTTTTGTTTCTTCTGACGTTAACAATTGTAATTTAGAGGTATTTACATTTGCAATTTCTACTCTATTTATCAAAATAAAAACCTCCTTATGAAAATAATGTTATTTACATTATTTCCAAAAGAAGGCTTTTTTATACTCTAATCTTCTTCAATTTCTGTTTGTTTTAATCTTAGGTGACCTAGTTCTTCCCATTCGTTATATGCTAAATTTAATCTAAATAGTAATGTTGGTTTTGCTCCAGCTCTATTTTTATCTACTACACAAGCATAAAATCTAACATCTGTATCTTTTGGTACTTTTATATCTTTACATTTTTCAAATTGATCGGTTTCAGCATATTCATATTTTTTTAATGACTGTCTACTAATTTGTTTTATTAAACATAAAGTATCTAATACCTCTTTTACTGTTCTACTTGCTGACATATCGTTTACTGTTAAATTTACTGGCAATGTGTTACTTTCAAGTAATTGCATTGATGAACCTATCCAAATTTTGAATTTTTGAGCTAAGTTTGAAAGTATTGTTGCTGTTTTCTTTATTTCGTCACCATTACCTATATTATCTGTATCTGCTTTTAATGTATCATAGAAAATATATTCTATAGCTTCTTTATAATAATAATTCATTATAACTTTTCTTAAATCATCATTTGTGTGTTCTGTAATGTGAATAAAGTATATTGAGTTATTTAATTGAGAATTTAACCATTCTGTAGCTTTAACAGTTTGTTTAAATTCTTTTGAATATTTCTCTAATCTTTTTACAAATTCCTCTACTGATTCATTTTCTTTTCTTAAAATAAATCCATCTTCATCACATTTTACTTTTTTCTTATCATCTGCTCTAAATTTTAATTCTAATAATTCTCCTTCTGTTTTATGAACATTTTGTTTATGCAATTTTTGAATTTCTGGATTATTTAATATTGTAGTTATCATACATAATCTCATTTTTTCTTGTGACATCTCATTAGAAATAATCAAAACTTTTTTCTTATGAATAAATGCTATATGACAAGCTAAATCTATTGTAAATCTACTTTTACCAGAGTTTGAAGGCATAGCATAAGTCATTGTTTCACCTTTTCTTATTCCTTTAAAAACTGTTGTTAATGTTGGGAATGGTAATGAAATACCATTACTTAATTCATTATCACCGTTTAATAAGAAACTTGTTGCATCCTCATTTAATACAGCTTGGCTTAATCCAGTAGTAACAGTAATTTGTTCTAATGCACTTTCAACTTCTTCAACTGTCATATCCTTATACAAATCATAATTTTGTATTTCTAATATTTTTTCTTGTATTATTGATGTTGGAGCTATTACATAATTTTTCTTTAGAATAAATAATTTCTTTAATTCTCTATAAATTTCTTCTAAATTATATTTTTTTGCAATAGCCATTTTTCTTACTTTATATTTTAAATCATATGTCTTTGGATTTTCTCTAGGTAATTGAAATTTATCTTTTGCTACTGCAGGAGCATATGCTTCTCCTTCTCTAAATATTATTATTCTATATAAATTTGCTAATTCACTATCTGAAAATCTACAATCTTCATATTTAAAGTAAAATCTTGAAATCGCTTTTGGATTATTAAATAAAAGTCCAACATATATACATTCTAATTCTAAGTCAACTAACTCATCTGGATACATACTTTCTTCACTATCTTCGTCAGAATCCTCTTCTTCCTCTTCTTCATCGCTATCTTCTGTATCTTCATCTATTTCTTCAAACTCTTCTTCATACTCAGAATCATCTACTTGCTCAAATTCTTCGTTATCTTCATATTCTGTATCTGATACTTCATCATCTGATATATCTTCAGTTTCTATTTGAGTTATATCATCTTCTGAATCACCTATTAGTATATCATACTGATCTTCTTCATTTACTACTAGCTCTGCTTCTTCTAATTCATTAGTTTCATCTTCTAGTTCATCTTCAACTATTTCTTCACTTTCTTCTCCGATTTCGTGTTCTTCGTCGTCTCCGATTTCTTCGAATTCATTGTCTTCTACTTCTTCATATGCTTCTGCGTCATCTTCTTCCACTATTTCGTATTCTTCTTCATCTCCAATTTCTTCGAATTCATCGTCTTCTGCTTCTTCATATTCTTCTGCGTCATCTTCTACTATTTCGTATTCTTCGTCATCTCCGATTTCTTCAAATTCATCGTCTTCTACTTCTTCATATTCTTCTGCGTCATCTTCTACTATTTCGTATTCTTCGTCGTCTCCAATTTCTTCGAATTCATCGTCTTCTACTTCTTCATATTCTTCTGCGTC
>CATJZH010000037.1 GCA_949746285.1 uncultured Clostridia bacterium | reverse complement strand
GCATCAGTAAGTAATTTAACAACAACAAGTGGAGGAACAGTAAACTTATATGCACAGTGGAATTCAGCAAGTGTAAGTTATACACCAACAAGAACAGGATATATATTTGCAGGCTGGTATAGAGAAGCAGCATGTACAACAAAAGTATCAGACGCAACATATACACCAACAGCAAATATAACAGTATATGCAAAATGGACACCAATAGTATATACAGTAAAATATAATGGAAATGGAGCAACAGGAGGAAGTACAGCAAATAGTACACATACATATGATACAGCAAAAGCATTAACAGCAAATGGATTTACAAGGGCATATACAGTAACATATAATCACAATTATAGTGGAAGTACAGATACAAATAAAATAGCAACATATACATTCAAAAATTGGAATACAAATGCGAGTGGAACAGGAACAACATATAGTAATAGTACATCAGTAAATAATTTAACAGCGTCAAATGGAGGAACAGTAAATTTATATGCACAGTGGAATTCAGCAAGTGTAAGTTATACACCAACAAGAACAGGATATACATTTGGAGGCTGGTATAGAGAAGCAGCATGTACTAATAAAGTGGATGATAGTTACACACCAACAGCAAATACAACATTATATGCAAAATGGACAGCCAATACATATACAGTAGTATATAATGGAAATGGAGCAACAGGGGGAAGTACAGGAAATAGTACACATATTTATGATACAACTAAAACATTAACAACAAACGGATTTGAAAGGAAATATACAGTAACCTTCAATTATAATTATGAAGGAGTTACAGATACAACTCAAATAGCAACATATGATTTTATAGGATGGGCAACAACAGCAAACGGAATAAAAGCATATGATAATAATATGGCAGTTGTAAATTTAGCTTCAGCAAATCAAGGAACAGCAAATTTATATGCAGTATGGAATAGTAATACTGTAAATAATGTACCAACTAAACAAGGATATACATTTGCAGGATGGTATATAAACTCAGAATGTACAGGAGAAAGAGTAGATAATAATGGGGCATATACTCCAACAGCAAATATAACATTATATGCAAAATGGATAGCAAATACATATTTAGTAAGATACTATGGAAACGGATATACAGGAGGAGGAACAGCAAATACAACACATACATATGATGAAGAAAAAGTGCTAACAGCAAATGGATTTATAAGAGAATATGAAGTAACATATAATCACAATTATAATGGAAGTACAAACATAAATAAAACAGCAACATATACATTTAAAAATTGGAATACAGAAGAAAATGGAACAGGCAGAACATATGAGAATAATGAAGTAGTAAAGAATTTAACAGATATAAATAATGATACAGTTATATTATATGCACAGTGGAATTCTGGGAGTGTAAATCATACACCAACAAGAACAGGATATACATTTGGAGGCTGGTATAGAGAAGCAGAATGTATAAATCAAGTAACAAGTGCAGAAACCACAGATTATACACCAACAGCAAATGTAACATTATATGCAAAATGGATACCAATAACATATACAGTAATATACAACGGAAATGAAGCAACAGGAGGAAGTACAGAAAGAAGTAGACATGAATATGATATAGCAAAAGCATTAACAGCAAATGGATTTATAAGAGAGTATAATGTAACATATAATCACAATTATGAAGGAAGTACAAATACAGTCAAAACAGCAAGTTATATATTTAATGGATGGAGTGCAGAAGAAAATGGAGCAAAAGTATATAACAATGAAGAAAGCATAATAAATTTAAGAGAAGAAAATGGAGAAGAAGTAAATTTATATGCAGACTGGAGCACAGTAAGTGTAAGTTATGTACCAGAAAGAACAGGATACACATTTTTAGGATGGTATAGTGAGCCAGAATGTATAAATAAAGTAACAGATAATGAATACACACCAGCAGAAGATACAACATTATATGCAAAATGGGAAGTAAATAATTATAAATACACAGTAAATTATTTAGAAAAAGAAACAAATAAAGTATTGCATGAAGCAAAAGCAGATGGAAGTAGAAGCTATGGAACAAAAGTATTATCTAACAATGAGATAATAGAAATAAAAGGATATAAATATGAGAGCAGTAATAACATAATAATAACAGAAATAGAAGAAAACAATGTAATAAATATTTATTATGTAATAGATGAAGAACAAACAAAAGAAGTAAGTTATACAGTAAAATATTATAAGAGTGGAGAAGAAGTCCCAGAAGATGAACAAACTGTGACAAAAACAGTACAAGTATTAAGTCCAGATGAACTAAATGTGGAAAAAGAGGATATAAATTTAGTAGACAAGTATAACGGATATAGATTAGAAAAAACAGAACCGGCAGAAATACCAGAAGTAATAACAAGTGGAGAAACAATAAGAGTATATTACATAATAGATGAAGAAAATACAAAAACACTTTCATATAAAGTAGAGTATTATAAAAATGGAGAAAAAGTAGCAGAAGATACACAAACAGAAACAAAAACAGTACAAATATTACAACCAGATACTATTGAAGTAGATAAAACAAAAATAAATATATATGATAAGTATAGAGGATATAAATTAGCTACAACAGAACCAAATATAATACCAGAAGTAGTTACAAATGGAGACACAATAAAAGTATACTATGTAACAGATGAAGCACAAACAAAAGATTTAGAATATACAGTAGAATACTATTATGATGGAGAAAAAGTAGAAAGTGATACACAAATAGAAACACAAACAGTACAATGGTTAGAACCAGATGAGTTAGAAGTAAGAAAAGAAAATATTAACTTAGAAAATAAATATATAGCATATAAAGTAGAAAACATAAAAATAAATGAAACATTAGTAGAAAGTTTGCCAGAAAAAGTAGAACATAATGCGGTAATAAAAGTATATTATGTAAGAAATCTAGAAAAAACAGGATATAATATAGAATATTACTATAATAACGAAATAGATAATAGCAAAACAGAGCAAGTAGAAGCCCAAAGAAATGAAGTAATAACAAGAGAAGCAGTAAATGAGAAGATAGAAGCAAATAAAGTAAATGGATATAAGCTATTTGCTGTGTTAAATGTGCCATTAAAAACAGTAGAAGAAATGGCAGAGAATGTAGTAAAAATACATTATACAAGTATAGAGGAAGACCCAGAAAATCCAAGCAATCCAGAAGGAAAAGAAAAAATCGGATATAAAATAGAATATTACTATGATGGAAAAATAGATAATACAAAATCAGAAGTAATAGAAGTAGAAAAGAATACAAAGATAAGTAAAGAAGATTTGCAAGAAAAAATAGAAGCAAATGAAAAAGAAAATTATAAATTCTTTACTTTATTAAACATACCATTAAAAGTAAGTGAAGATACAGAAAACAATGTAATAAAAGTACATTATACAAGTATAAAAAAAGATCCAGAAAATCCAGACGAACCAATAGTAGAAGAAAAAGCAGGATATAAAATAGAATACTATTATGATAATAAAATAGATACAGTAAAAACAGAAATAATAGAAGCAGAAAAAGATAGTATAGTAAGTAAAGAAAGAATACAAGAAAAAATAGATAGTAATGCAAAAGAAGGATATGAATTGCTT
>CATJZH010000036.1 GCA_949746285.1 uncultured Clostridia bacterium | reverse complement strand
GAAAATGTAACTGTTTTTGAAGGTGATAATGTATTGGTTTATATTGCAGATGATTTATTAAAACCAAATTTTAATTTAGACATTTTTTTTGAAGATGAAAATATTCTAATTATCAATAAGCCTATTCACCTTGAAGTTACTGGAACGAATAGTTTGACTACTTATGTCCATCAGAAATATAAGGATCGTTTTCTACCCATGCCTTGTCATCGTTTAGATCGAAATACAACTGGTTTAGTTTTATTTGCTAAAAAGGAAGAATCTTTGAATATTCTTTTAAATAAATTTAAAAAGCACGAAATTGAAAAACATTATCGAGCTTTGGTTTATGGGATTCCAAAAGAGAAATTTAAAAGATGTGAAGCTTATTTATTTAAAGATACTAAAAAAGCTAAAGTTTATATTAGTGATTCTTTTAAAAAAGGATATCAAAAAATTATTACAAGTTACCATATTCTTGAAAAAAGACCTGATAATACTTGTCTTTTGGATGTTGAGATTGAAACTGGTAAAACTCATCAAATTCGTGCTCATCTTGCTTATTTGGGTTATCCTATTATTGGGGACCGGTAAATATGGTAAAAATGAAATGAATAAAAAGTTTGGTAAAAAACATCAAATGCTTCAAAGTTATAGTTTGAAATTTAATTTTAGAACAGATAGTGGAATTTTAAATTATCTCAATGGAAAATCTTTTATTTTAGAGCATTCGTAAATGGATTTTATGCTTGTCTCAATTTAGAATGATGAAACAGAGTAAGCCTATTTTTTAGGCTTACTCTGTTTCATTCTCTTTTGGTGTTTTTCCTAAGGCTGAAGCAAGTATTTCTAAATCATTGGAAGTAAATTCTGAATTGTCTTGTTTGGCTACCATAACTGTATAAGCTCCTGCTGTTTCAATTGTATAGGCACCTGTTTGATATCCTCCACCAACCCAATCTGTCATTAAACCTGCACCTGTTCCAAAACCTATTGAATATTTATATGTGTTCCATAATTCATCTGATTTAAAATTAACAATATCTCCAATTTCTAGTGTTGGTTCAACATAATATCTAGTATTATTAATTTTTGACAAACTTCCAAACTCTATAAATGATTTAGGCGTTTCAGGATCCGTTTGTGACTGCATTTTTGGCAATCTCATCATACACTCAGCCATGTGTTTATATGTCTTTTGGTATCCAGCACCATTTAAATGAAGACCATCTTCTAAATATGTTTTATTATGAACATCTAGTAATTCATCAAAAGTAACTTCTTCATTATTCTCTATTACTTTACCTGCATACATATCAAAAACTGGTATATTCCATTTATTGCAAATAGAAAGAATTAGGTTGTGATAATCCTCTAATTGTGTGTCATGATTTGTTCTTCCTGAATCTTCTGTATTATATAACAATATATACCCTATACGAGAATTGGGATATTTTGTAATAGCCTTATAAAATGCTTCTTCCATAGCCTCAGTAATTATCTGGGAATTTTCTATAATTGCTTTCGAATCCGTTAATTCTCCCCATGTACTTCCATAAGTTAAGTCATTTATTCCCCCTTCTAGAATTACAAAATCATAGTTTGTTGTATTATTTTTATATTGATTTATAATTCTACTTGTACTCGTTGTAGAATTATAAGTCCAAGATGCTCCTGGGACTGCAACATTGGTACAATTTGATAATTGATATTCATGATTAATATAATAAGACCAAGATTTACCAGAATTTCCTTGACCATAGGCAACAGAATCCCCTATAAATAACGCTGATTTCCCCTCTAAAGATACAACTTCTGCTACCTGTAGTCCTAAGTCTGAATAGTTTAAAGTAGTTTTAGAATTTAATACAATCGTTCCTTCTTGTGTAATTAATATATTAATTTCCTTAGGTGTCATACCAACAGCTGACAATCTATCTGCAACTTGAGTTTTTGTTAAAAGTGTATAATCCATAATTTTAGACATCATAATCTCTGATTTTATCATATTCCATTCTTCTACTATAGCTCCAATTCTAGTTTCTTCTTTTGCTTTAGCAGTTTGTGATAACATTCCATTCTCTCCTGTTAAAGTTGCTATTGTCACTCCTGCTAACATAAGCAATATAATTATAGTTATTATTAGTGCTATTAACGTAATACCTTGGCTTTTTCTTTCCATAATATATTTTTCCTTTTCTTATGTTTAATAATATAATCTTCTTTTTCGTCATTTTATATAACCATACTTTTATTGTCAACATTTTTTGAAATATTATAATATATTTATCATACTTTTGCTAAAATCTACTCAAAACTATTAAAAATGTAAAAAATTAGGGTCGTATGACTAAAATTTGTATCTATCATAACCATTCTATCTATATCTAGTTTATTATGTATTGCAATCGTATTGAGTATAAGTAATGTCCTTCCCACACTTTTTGGAATTGAAAGAATCGGTTTAATCTATCTATATATTAGATTAATTGGGGTTATTCCAAATACCATTTTAACAATTTTAAGTGGATATCAAAGAACCTTAGGAAATAGTAAAAGAATGCTAAATGTAAGAATATTCTGCCTAATAATGAATGCAATATTAGATTTCCTATTTGTTAGTCTTGGTTTTAAAATTATAGGAGTGGCCATTGCAACTGTTATTATTGAAATTTTAAATATGATTATTTTGATTTATTATTGTAAAAACATTATAAAATTAAAGTTTGATAAATATATTGCAAAAGAACAATTTAAATTGATAAAATATAATGTATATGAAAGATTGTTTAAAAGAGGTAGTAACTTTATCTTAAATGTTATTGTGTCAAGAATTGGTTCGGTTCAATACGCTGCCCATTTAATTGTAATGCAATTTATTGATTTAATAAATAATTTTTTACACGGGACTGGCATTGGAACACAAACAATAATTGCAACTGCAATTGGAAGTGAAGATAATAAAAAAATAGAGATATCTACTAAAATGGTTGATAAGTTAAATAAAAAAATTGTTTATATAACAACTTTCATTATTGGAATCTTACTGATAGTTTCTTTGCCCTATTTTTTAGTAGAAAAAGAAAGTTTAATAATTGGTTATAAATTATTAACATTTGTTTTAATTGACTGTTGTTTAACAGGTTTTTATCATTACTATGTTTCATTATTTCAGATTTTATTATGAATCTATTACTAAATAAAAAAATAATGAAAACAAAGAGAGTATAGAAAAAGTTGTGTAATTTTAATAGAGCTTAAGAATTTTTGAAGTGAACCCAAATTATTAGACAAAAAATAGTTTAATAAGGAGGGTTCATTTCATCCTTATTAAGCCTATTATTTTAGGCTTAAATCTAAATTCTGCCTTCATACATAATCCTAAATTGGGACAAACACAAATTCCATTTACTCATCATTCTTGACCATTTTTTCTCTGCTTTTAATGTTGAAAGGTAAAGAACTTTTAATAAAGACATATCTGTCGGAAATACATTTCTGTTTCTATTTATCCTTTTATAGGTACTGTTTAAACTTTCTATTGCATTTGTTGTATACATGATTTTTCTTATTTCAGCTGAAAACTTAAAGAACACAGAAAGCACTTCCCAATTATCTATCCAACTTTGTAT
>CATJZH010000035.1 GCA_949746285.1 uncultured Clostridia bacterium | reverse complement strand
TTCTTCATCTTCAATAATCATATAAATAACACCTTTCAAAATATTTATTTTCTTATTATATTTATATTCTTTAGTTTTATTTAAATGTTTAAATTATTTTATTACATTATATAAAAATAGTCAATTATAAGATTTTTACATTTTTTTGTTGTCTTCTTCTCTTAATGTAAATTGACCTTTATAGGTTTTTATGGTATAATTTTATTATATTCTAAAGAATTGGAGGGATTATAAATATGCTAGTATCAACAGCACGGAATGTAGGAGCAATAGCTTCAATAGAAAGCATTGACATGAAGAAAATTCCAGAAGCAGACTTGGAATTTTTGATTAGAGAGACCAGTTACAAGAAAGTCTTAGCAGTCGAAATTCCTAAAGGCCCTGCAGATTTTTCTAGACCCATGTGGTTCTTTGTACAGAACCGTACAAAGTTCATCTATTTGCGTAGAGGAAAGCTTCTGCCTCCTGATGCAATTGCGACAGATGATGAATATTTTATTGCTTTCAAAATAAAAAAGCAAAAAATGTTCATTTACGGGTATTTCCCTGGTGAAACTGATTAAAACATTTTAACACAACGAAAGGAGGTATTTCTATGAAATACCAACCCCATGAGGTTAAGTGGCTTGCAGATATTTCTCTAGTATCAGGTGTAGTAGTTACCGAAGATGACGCTCCTATACTAGTGAAATTCTTTAGGAAAAAGCCTTGTGAAATTTGTAAGCAGTACTCCTCGGATTTTGATTTTGATTCTAGTCATATTATACAAGATGGAAAGGAAAATCCGAAGGTGTTGGACATGACACGCTTGTTCTATGTTCTAACACCAAGTGTGTATAGAACAGCAAAAGGAGCTCATATATGGACTCTGACTGCTGTTGTACCTAACATCCCTAAGCAGGCTTCTGCTTAACGTATTATCTCCCTTAAGCTATTTATCCAAACTCGGTTCTAGCTTAAGGGGGATATTTATTTATAATAAATTTATCTTTTTAATAAACTATTTTTAGCAACTAATATAACCCACTTTTTGTATTTAATATATAATATTTTTTATTAAAATGAGGAGTTTATTTTATGAAAAGAAAAAATAATTTGTATAATAATATTTGCAAAATCGATAATATTATATCAGCATATAATGAAGTAGCCAAAAACACAAAAAATAAAAGACGCGTTGCTAATTTAAAAGACTATAAAAGTCTTTATATTCAAAGAATTTATCAAATTTTAGTTAATAAAAGTTATGTAGTAGGTCCATATAATAAATTTGTGATATATGAACCTAAAAAAAGAACAATTAGTAGTCAAAATGTTGAAGATAAAATTATAAATCATTTAGTGGCCAGGTACATCCTATATTCAGCAATTTTACCTTGTTTACTAGATATAAATGTTGCTAGCAGAAAAAATATGGGAACTTCTAAAGGATTAGAAATTGCTAACTTATACAAACAAAAGTGCAATATTAAATATAAACATTATTATATTTTGAAATGTGATATTAGTAAATTTTTTTCAAGTATTAATCATGAAATTTTAAAGCAAAAAATATTAAAAAGAATAAAAGATAAAGACAGTTTAAAAATTATTTTCGATATTATTGATAGTAATGAAGAAGGCTTATATATTGGTTCAATGACAAATCAAATTCTTGCTATTTTTTATCTAAATGATATGGATCATTTTATAAAAGAAAAATTAAAAATAAAATATTATGTTCGTTATCAAGATGATTTTTTATTATTTCATCATTCAAAAAAATATTTACAATATTGTTTAAAAGAAATTAAAATTTTTTTAGAGAAAGAAAAATTATCTTTAAATCATAAAACAAGAATATTTAAAAATACCAATAATTTTTTATTTTTAGGTAGAAATTCTAGAGGAAACTATGCTCATTACAGAAATGTGAAAAGAAAATTAAAACTTAGAAATTATTTATATAAAAGTGGAAAAATACCTTTAAGAAGTTTTTCTTCTACTATAATTTGTTATAAAGGTTTATGTAAGGATAAAAAAATAATACCTCTTAAATGAGATATTATAAAACAGTAATAAATTAAACTTCCTTTCAACATAAAAAACTTTATTTACTAACAAATTTAATTATCTATTTTTAATTTATAACTTAAGCAATTTTCAGCTTAAATTAACGGACATGATTTGTTTCTATCTAAAACTTCTCTTGCATTACATATGATCAATACAACCCCAGTTTTTTAGAAGCTACGGGACGCACGCCAGCCGCCGAATTGTTATAGTTGTTGTTGTTGTTCACGTTACCGTTATAGTTCACATTCCACACGTTATTAGAGTTGCTTGGATACGGCGCAGCCAACCATCTCAATCATGCCCAATAATTTGTTTTAACCAACCATTAGTATATTTTGCTATATCGTCTAATCTTAAAGCTAGTTTAAAATATTTTTTTTCTGTTATTAATTTTTTATCATAACTTAAATTTAATAAAAAGTCTATTATTTTTATTTTTGCAATCATTTTTGTAAGTAATTCTTGTTTATATTCAATTTTAAATGAAGAATTAGCTTCATAACTAAGTTCTAACAAATCAAATGTTGACGTTCTTATTCTATGTTTTACTTCTATATCTTTTTTAGGAAAATTATCTAATTCCTTTTCTATTACTAAAATCATCTCTCTAATAAACTGAACAACTTTAAATTTCTCCTCTTTCATACATTATCTCTTCCATTTTCCCCAAAATTCCTGTAAAATCTTTTTCGTTAATATTTTCATTTAGAAATTGTGTTATATTTTCAATTCGAAATTTATGATTTATATATTTACTAGCTTTTTCATAATTTTTTTCATATTTATTTAAGTCTTTGTAGTCTTCTTCTCTATCTACATCATAATTGTTTCTTCTATCTATTAATAAATAATTTATTTTATTATTTTCTAACTTTGTCATAACCTTTGGAAGTGCGCTTTCTGGAAAACCACATTCTTTATGGTTACTTCCTAAATCTTTTATTTTATAATTAAACAAATATGATAGTATATAACTATCTCTATTATATACATGATAAAAAGCTCCTATTTTAAACATACATACAAATTTAGGATGTATTTCTTTTATTGTTTTTATCATTTCATTCATTTTTTTATCCTTCCAAATATACTATTTGGAGATGGCGGATCTCCGACCCCGCCTTCTCCATTTATAACTTTTTTAATAACTATTCTACTACTTTCTAATTTTATTTTATTTCTATTGTTTCTCCTACTGTTCCTGTGATACTAGATGGTAGAGAAACTACGGGACGCACGCCAGCCGCCGAATTGTTATAGTTGTTGCTGCTCACGCTACCGTTATAGGCCACATCCCACACGCTATCAGAGTAGCTTGGATACGGCGCAGCCAACCAGTATACATTTACTCCATTATAACTGCTATCATGTGATACATACAATGTATCTGTTTTATCTATTGTAAAACTTCCTGATATTGTTGGATCTGTTTTCATACTTGCATTATGCTTCTCATTATAACTTTTCATTATTATATCAAACTCTGGTGCTCCCTGTGCTTCTGCTCCTTCATATCCGTTTGCAAATTCACTCCAATAACT
>CATJZH010000034.1 GCA_949746285.1 uncultured Clostridia bacterium | reverse complement strand
CATTGTTTTTCTACTTCCTAAAGGATTTCCATGAACTACTGTACAAACTATATCTTTATCTACTACTTCATCAACTTTTAATTCAATAGCACCATCATCTATTAAAATTTTTGTTCCTGGCTCAACATCTTTATATAGTTCCTTATAAGATACTGAAACTCTATTTTCATCGCCTGTAATGTCTTCGTTTACTAATGTGAATTTTTGACCATCTTCTATTTTTATTTTATCATTTTTTCCTGTATATAGCATTCCTGTTCTTATTTCAGGACCTTTCATATCAAGAATCATTGGAATTGGTAAATCCATTTTTTCTCTTAATTCTATAATTTGATTTGTTTTCCATTCTTGTTCATCCCAACTTCCATGTGAATAATTAATTCTACATACATTTAAACCTGCTTCAAATAATTCTTTTAATATTGTTTCACTAGCTGGACCTATTGTACCAACTATTTTTGTTTTTCTTAAATTTGCTTTCATTTTACTTCTCCTCTATCTAAGATATTTTACCAGATGCTAGTATATCACAATAATGCTTTTTAATTCAAGTATTTTTAATAAAAATATTGTTTTTTTAACTTTTTATTAAAATTAACTACTTTTATATTTTTCAATTAAAGTATTTATTTCTGCACCTAATAAGATTATATACATACAAACATATACCCATATCATTATTAAAATAATCGAAGTTAAACTTCCATATGTGTTTGAAAAGCCTTTAAATACATTTATATATATCGAAAAAATCCAAGAAGTTACATACCAAGCAACTGACGAAAAAAATGCCCCATATATTTGTGACTTTATTTTGTGTTTTTTTTGAGGAATAAATTTATAAATAAATAAAAATACAATAAACATTGCTATTATTAAAATAAATCCTCGAACTTTTAAAATATATGCTGTAATAAAAGCTAAAGAGCTAAATTTATGTGCAAATAAATAGTGAATTCTACTTCCTAATACCATAATTACTAAAAAAGAGATAATTGCTATAACAAATACAAAAGTATACAAAACACCTTCTATTCTTGTAATAATATTTAACTTTTTTTCTTTAAAATTATAGATTTTTCTTAATCCTTTACTTAAATAGAAAAATCCTTTACTAGCAGACCATAATGCAAAAATGGCAGCTATTGAAATGGTCCCTATAGATTTAGAATATATTTCTTCAATAACTCCTAAAATCATGTTTTGCATTGCTGTTGGTGTTACTTCTCTTATCCAAAAATATATACTTTCTTTATCTATATTTGTAAACTGTATTAGGGTTAGAAAAAAAATAATAAATGGAATAAAAGAAAGTATAGTAAAATAGGCACATTCTGCTGCATATTCACTAACATTATCTTCTTCCAATTTATTAAAAATAAAATCTATGTTTTCTATTATCTTCTTCATATGTATATTTTATACTATAATATATTTTTTAATTCCATCAATTTATGTATTTCATAATTAGTTTTATATTCATTATTTATTTCATTATTATAATTACACCAACATACATCAATACCATTTTCTATTCCGCCTTTTACATCTTTTTCTAAATCATCTCCTACAAATAATATTTCTTTTTTAGATTTTATATTTGCTTTCTTAAATAATCCTTCATAAAATTTAGGATGTGGTTTAATATATCCAACTTCTTCTGCTGAAAAAATAGTATCTATATAATTCATAATTTTTAATTTATTTATTTTACTTTCTAACGGGATTAATGGTCCATTAGTTGCAATTACTAATTTATATTTTTTATCATACAAATATTTAATAATTTCATAACAACCTTCTTGAGGAACAACAATTTCTTTCATTGCATCCATATATAGATTATTTACCTGTACAGCTTCATCATAAGTTATTTGCTCTTCTCCAAAATATCTAATAAATCGTCTAGCTCGTAACCATTCTGCTTTTTTTATTCTATTATCCTCATACGGTGTTTTTAATATCCCCTTTGCTCGATCACTCCATGTTTTTACATCTATCTCAACAAATTTAATAAATTTTTCTTCACTGTATTTTTCTTTTCTATATTCTAATACTTTTGTAAAAGCATATTTTATATTTTCTAAATTACTTGTTAAAGTATCATCTAAATCGAATATTATCGTCTTATACATAATTCCCTCCTAAAATATTAAGATTATATCATATTTTAGTTTTTTGTACATAAAAAAGAAAGAGAAAAGTACTTTTTTATACTTTTCTCTTTCTTTTAATCTATTTGAATTCTCTTTTTTTCTTCTAATTGCTTTTGTTTTTCTTTTGGGAACATTAAACTTAAAATTCCATTTTTAAATGAAGCTTTAATATCTTCTTCTTTTAAGTTATCCCCAACATAAAAACTTCTTGAACATTCTCCATAAAATCTTTCTTTATGAATATATTTTTCTTCTTCATTTGATTCATCTACATTTTTAGATGTTTTTGCAATTACTTTTAAATAACCATTTTCCATTTCTATTTCTATGTTTTCTTTTTCGTATCCTGGTAAATCTACCTCAATTATATAACTGTCACCTTTTTCCTTAATATCTGCTTTCATTATTCTAGATTCTTTTCTGTCAAAAAATGAATCCATAAACATATCATCAAATAAATCAAATTCATTTCTTTTTCTTGGTATCATCATCATAATTATCACTCTCCTTAAAAATTATTTATGTATTGACACCATCTCTGGTAGCACATATTTAGATTTTCAATTGCTAGCTTTAGAAAATCTTTTTTTAAAAGTACTTTTTCTTTTTACATTAATATTATATCACTTTTTTTAGCAATGTCAAGTATCGAGTGCTAAAATATTAAATATATTTTTATTATACTCCAAAACATAAAAAAAATACCATCATTTAGATGATATTTTTATGGTACCTTTCTCTGTTTCGAACATTATTAATATCTTAATATACTCCCATATGAGTAAAAAGGTATAAAAAAACTGGCGACTTCCTATTTTCCCAACAAGGTAACTCGTAAGTATCTTCGGCACTAAGGAGCTTGACTTCTGTGTTCGGCATGGGTACAGGT
>CATJZH010000033.1 GCA_949746285.1 uncultured Clostridia bacterium | reverse complement strand
TATAAATAAATTTAATAATATAATGTTATTGTGAATATAGGAAGAAATAATAAATGGAAAACAATAAAGATATTTTTATATATAAATATGAAAACAATATAGATAAAAATCAACTTATAAAATTATTTGAATCTGTTGGATGGAAAACAGCAGAGTATCCGAATAGATTACATAATGCTATAAAAAATAGTGACTATGTAATGTCAGTATGGAATTCAGAAAATCTAGTAGGATTAATATCTGCAATTACTGATGGATATATAAATGTTTTTATTACTTATTTGCTTGTAAATCCAGAATATCAAAAAATGGGCTTAGGAAAAGTAATGATGAATGATTTTATCAAAAGATTTGAAGGATTTGGAAGAAGAGTTTTAACAACACAATTAGATAAAAAAGATTATTATAAAAAATTTGGATTTAATATAGATGAAATCGCTATGTTTAACAAAGACTGGAAAGAAGATATTAAAGAGTAAAAGATTATTTAAATATATAGGAAGACAATTTATTACATAAAAAAGAAAAATTAAAATAGTGATAAGGAAATGTAAAATGAGAAAAGAAAGATTATTAGTAGTAGCATATATGGGAACAGGAAAAACGGTTCTTGCTCGTGACTATAGTAATGTAATAGATTTAGATTTTCAAGATTATATGTATATATATGATAAATCAATAAGGAATTTACCATTAGAAAAAAGAAAAGGAAAAACAGAATTAAGAACTGAAAATTCTGAATATCCAAATAATTTTATTACGAAAATTATAGTAGAGCTTGAAAAAGACAAAATCGTAGCAGTCCCATTTATAGACCATGTTTTAGATGCAATTAATAGTGATAAATTTAAACAAGTTGTAAATCAAACTAGAATTATTTTAGTTTTTCCATATTTTAATAATTTTGAAGAATATGTAGAAAGATTTAAGAGGAGAGGCAATAATGAAGAATTCATATTAAGGAGGAGAAAAGAATTTCCAGATTTAATTAGACTTTTTGAAAACTTAAATTATGAAAAAATATTAATTAAGCCAAATCAATTTTTATCACAAGCACTTATTGAATATGGGATAGATTTAGAGAAGAAAAATAAAAAAGATAACAGTTAATTATAAAATAAATTATAGGAGATATAAAATTGGAAAATTTAGAATTTATGAAAAAATTTAGACCAAATAATTTATGTATTAAGGAATTTAAATATTGGATTGTTTGCCTTAGAGAAGAACAATCGACATTAGGAGATGTAGTTATCTTATTAAAAAGAGAAACACAAACTGTTAGTGGAATGTTACCAGAAGAGGGATCAGAATTTACAGAAGTAATAAAATGGTATGAAAAATTATGCATAGAAAAGTTTGGAGCAATAAAATTTAATTATATGATTATGATGATGCACGATGCATTTGTTCATTATCATGCTTTTCCAAGATATGATAAAGTTGTAAATTTATTTGATATAGAGTGGAAAGATAATAATACGTTAACTAATTTTAGAACCTTCGAATTATTAGATGATGAATTATTATTTAAAATTAGAGATTATATGAAATAATATGCTATTAAATTTTTAAGATTTATGATATAAAATAATATAGATGAGTAAATGAGTTGAAATAATTGATAATAGTTTAGTATGTTTTTTAGGAGGAAAATAATTTGGACAAATTAGATATAAAACTAGAAAGAGAAAAGAATGATTATTTTAGAGAATGGATTATAGAAGAATGGAAACATCATAACACTGTTGATCCAATATATCAGTTAAGAATTATAAAACCAGAAGAATTAAATTTTGAAGAAAATGAAGAATATTATAAAATTATGTTTAACGATGAAATGGTAGGTTTTATAGGAATAAAAAATTACGAAAAACTAATATATTTATATAGATTTTTTATAAATGAAAAATATAGGGGACAAGGAATAGGAACAGTAGCATTAAATAAATTAATTGATATGGCAAAAGAGAATAATAAAGATATTTCTTTAGAAGTATCAGATTATAGTGTTGCAAAAGATTTATATGAAAGATTAGGGTTTAAAAATCATTGGACAAGAATGGTATTAAAAATAAATGATAATATATATGAAAATTAGGAGAACAAATATATGTGGTTATATTATTGTTTGCTGTCAACAGTAATTTGGGGATTTGTTGCAATTGCTATAAAAAAATGTTCAAATAATGAACCCAAAAGAATAGCGATTTTAGGAATGCTAATTTATCATCTTTCGATGATTCTAATTAGTTTGATTATAAAACCACAAATTATTGCAAATTTAAGTGTTATAGATATGATAAAAATGTTGCCAGGAATTTTAATACAATCAATAGGATTTTACTGTTCAATTTCAGCAATAAAATATGGTAAAGTAGCTATAACGTCATCAATACAAAGAGCGCAAGTAATTGTAACTTTTTTATTGGGAATTTTAATTTTAAGAGAGAGATTTACAATTTTACAACTAATAATTTCTGGAGTATTAGTTACGTTATCTATAATGCTTTCAAGAGATAAGAAGAATGATGAAGAAAAAATAAATAAAAAATCAAAACAAAAGGCAATAATGTACTCATGGGGAGTAGTATTATTTTATGGAGTATCAGATTTTATAAATAAGATATATATTACTGAATTTCAAAGTCCATTATATGTGATGTTCAATTATGCAGTAATAATTATAATAGGAATATTTGTTTATTGTTTAATAAGTAAAAATTGGAATTATATAGATATTAGAAAAATAAATAATAAAAGATATTTTATATTGCAAGCACTATTAGATATTGCATCTTCAATATTTAATAGATTTGCATTATTAGATGGAAATGTTTCGATTGTTTCTATAATAAGTACAAGCTCTATTATTGTAACAATTTTGGCATCACGATTAATATTAAAGGAAAGAATAAGCTGGAAAAAATATATTGTAGTATTTGGGATTTTTATATGTGTTTTATTGTTATCTTTAATAACAAATCGGAAAGCCTATATAAAGGAATATATAAATGAGAATCATAGAAATGGAAATAAGCAATGAATAGATTATTAAGAATAGGACTAGATACACTTTTTACCTCTATAACTCCAATTTTAGGATGGTTTTTGCTTGGAATTTTAGTAGATAAAAATTTAATAAATATTTTTTCTTTAATGTATCCAATGCAATTTATTATAAGAGGAATACAATGTGTATTTGGAACGGGAGCTAATGTAAGTGCTATAAAGGATAAAGAAAAAAGTAGTGTTTTTTCTGGTGTAATACTAGGTTCTATTATAGGCGGAGTAATATTAGGAATTATAGTACTAAATATAGATAAATACATAGAATTTATGAATATGGATGTTAAGACATATAAAATATTTGGGGTATATGCAGTTATTCAAATATTTTTTCAATTACTACTAAATTTATCTCTATGTAAATTATATTTTGAAAATAAAAATAAAAAAGCTAATAAATATAGTTTTTTATTTAATTT
>CATJZH010000032.1 GCA_949746285.1 uncultured Clostridia bacterium | reverse complement strand
TTTGTATCCCACTTTTTCTTCTACTGGGACATCTGGATTTTCTGGGTCTACTGGGATATCTTCTTCTACTATATAATGTACTTTTATTACATTATTTTCAATATCCCCACTTACTGTTAATGGTACATTTAATACTGTAAATAGCTTATATCCTTCCAACAAATTAGCTTCTATTTTGTCTGCTAATGCTTCTTTTGTTATTTGTGTATCTTTTTCTATTGTTACTATTTCTGTTTTTGTTCTATCTATTTCATTATCATAATAGAATTCTACTTTATATCCAACTACTTCTTCTATTGGTACATCTGGATATTCTGGATCCACTGGCTTGTCTGGATTTTCTGGGTCTACTGGTACGTCTGGATTTACTACTTCTTTTCTATAGTGTACTTTTATTACATTGTTTTCTATATTTTCGCTTACTTCTAAAGGTGTATTTAATACTGTAAATACCCTATATCCTTCTGTTTTATTCTTTTCTATTCTTTGTGTCAATTCTTCTAATGCTATTATTTCTCCTTTTGCTATTTCTTCTACTTCTGTTTTGCTATTATCTATACTATTGTTATAGTAATATTCTATTTTGTATCCTACCATCTCCACTACTGGTTCATCTGGATCTACTATTACTTGTTTTCTATAATGTACTTTTATTATATTGTTTTCTATGTTTTCACTTGCTACTAATGGTGCATTTAATATTGTAAATAACTCATAGCCATCTATAGTATTTTCTTCTATTTTTGCTGTTAGTGCTTCGTTTTCTACTCTTTCCCCTATGTTTACTTCTACTATTTCTGTTTTTGTATTATCTACTTTATTATCATAATAATATTCTACTCTATATGCTGTTTTTTCTTCTACTACTGGTGCGTCTGGATCTTCTGGGTCTACTGGTTTTTCTTCTTTTGCATAATATACTTTGATTATATTATTATCGATATTTTCTGTTGCTTCTAATGGTATGTTTACTATTGTAAGTAGCTTGTATCCTTCTAACATATTTGCTTCTATTTTTTCTGCTATTGTTTCCCTACTTATTTTTTCTCCTAGTGAAACTTTTTCTATCTGTGTTTTTGTTGTATCTATTTTATTGTCATAGTAATATTCCACTTTGTATGCCACTTTTTCTTCTACTACTGGCGCATCTGGGTCCTCTGGATCTACTACTTGTTCTTTTATGTAATAGATTTTTATTACATTGTTTTCTGTGTCTTCACTTACTTTTAATGGCACATTTAATGTTGTAAAGAATTTATATCCTTCTTTTGCATTTCTCTCTATTTTGTCTGCTATTGTATCTTTACTTACTACTACTCCTTTTACTGCTTCTAATACTTCTGTTTTTGTATTATCTACTTTTTCGTCATAATAGTATTCTATTTTGTATCCCACTTTTTCTTCTACTGGGACATCTGGATTTTCTGGGTCTACTGGGATATCTTCTTCTACTATATAATGTACTTTTATTACATTATTTTC
>CATJZH010000031.1 GCA_949746285.1 uncultured Clostridia bacterium | reverse complement strand
ATTATTTTTTATTTATTTTTTTAATTAGAAAAATATTGAAGAATTATGTAAAGCATGATATAATATTTCAGTAACTATAAATAGCTTTTCGCTATTTTTAACTTAGATTCACTTGACAAAAGAGAGGTGAAAAAATTGAAAAATGTTCTGTATAACTTAAAGTTGGGTGCTAGAGAATATCGGCTTAAGCAAGGCTTGTCAATAGATATCTTCGAATTGGAAGTTAAGCCACACGATTATTCTTTGAGGACTATTGGACACATCTATCGGGAATTATCATCAGATACTGATAAAGACTGCTATTATGATTATGTGCCGTATCTTTTCTATACTGATTCTGATGATATAAAAGCAGCATATGATGTGAAAGCTATGAAAAAAGCTGTAATGTTTTTAGAGAAACATCCCGAACTCCAAACATTTCCAAACTAATAATGCAGACAAATTTTCCGCTCAAATCCAAATACGGTTTTGGGCGGTTTTATATTATATAAAATCCACAATACTTCCACATTATGTTGACATATCAGTAATGAATTTTGTATAATAGTAATGATTACTAGTGTAATCATTACCGTTAACCTTATTTTATGTAAAATACATAAGGAGGTGAAATCATGAAGCACGTTAAGACTATTGCAGGTAATTGTATGCATAACAGCACTGTTGGAAGAAACTGTGGCGAATGCCAAACTTCTTGCCAATCTGCCTGCAAAACATCATGCACCGTAGGCAATCAGCAGTGTGAAAAAATGTCCAAAAAGTAACCTGCCCAAGTTGTTTTGTGTTTCAAAAGAGACTGTAGCTTTAAAGCTGCAGTCTTCTTTTATATTTGATCAATTCTTTTTTTTGACATATATTTTTGTAAAATACAATATATTAAAAAAGATACCCATACTCCTATTATTCCTAATGGTGTATATGCTAGTATTGTTGCTACTACTATTTTTATTAATGAACTTATAAAATTTCGTTTGGCTAAAAACTTAAAATCCCTAACCCCTCTTATAATAGCATAATAATAAGTTGCACTCATTTCAATATAAATAGCTAATAATAATATTGGTAATACACTAAAAAATATCTTTTGTAATTCCAAATTTCTAAGTGATATATTCATTATAATAAGTGATATAAAAAAAGTTGCTAAAGGAACAGCAATAGAGGCTCTGTTTATCAAAATTTTAGATATATCTTTTGTATTTTTCATATAATTTATATCTTTTTTTCCAGATGCAATTCCAATACTTATAGTAATTCCATCTCCAAATCCTTGTACAAAAGAACCTATTATGTCTTTCACCTGTATTAATATAACATGAACTGCATATTCATTTTCTCCCATTCTAGAAACTAAAATATTAAATATAAAATTATCTATTCTTGAAACAATTCTTTCTATGAAATTCCACTTGAATAAATCTAGTATATTTTTTACAATTTTTTTGCTAAATTTATATATTATAGTTTTTCTAGATTTCACTAATAAATATATACTTAATGCAGTATCTATTGCAACTGTCACTATTGCAACTCCTACAATCCCATATCCAATTTTTACAACTAACATATCTAGTATCAAATTTATAACAATAGCACCAATTCTAAGTTTTAAAATATTGCCTTGTTTTCCCAAAGTTCGTTGCTGTCCTGAAAGAACTGTTACAATTGAACTTTGAATAAATCCAGCTAATCTTATTAATAAGTATGTATTACATATTTTATTAACATTAAATAGTTTAGGAAATATAGGCATTACAAGTAATGTAATTAAAATTGTAATTATTGATATTATTAGTGTTAAAATTATTGAATTTCCTGATAACAATTTTATTTTATTTTCATCTTTTTCTCCAACTGCTTTCGAAATTAATGAACTATTGGTGACATTTATTGTTTGAATACTCATTTGCATTATATTTATAACGACAGACATTGCACCTATTGCTCCTAGTTCTTTAACTCCTATTGTTGATATTGCTAAAGTATCTACTAATGTCATAAATACATTTATTAAATTTTCGAATGCAATTGGTAATGATATTTTTAATTGCTTTTTTGTATCCAAATTTTCTTCCATCTTTATTTTTAAATCTTCTTTCTAATCTTTTCCAAATAAATGCACTTTAACTGCTAAATATCTACTCCTAATTCTCTTAATTTAATTCTTGTTTCATCTGGATTAATAAATTGTATTGTTGCCATTCCTAGTTTTTCAGCCTCTTCTAAAAATTTATATTTATCATCTATATACACACAATTTTCTGCTGGACTAGAAGATTTTTCTAATACAAGTTTATATATTTCTGGATTTGGCTTACGAAAACCTACTATATGTGAAAAAACTCCTGTATCAAAATTTTTTAAAAAACTATATTTTGCTTCTAAGTAATCAACTCTATCTTGAACGTTGTCTGAAAGATACAATATTTCATATCCTTTTTTTCTTAATTCTTTTATTATATCAACAGTTCCATTTATTGGTACATATCCATTAAGCCATATTTTAGACAATTCTTCAATTGTAGCTTCTATTTTCATTATTTCTTTAGCTTGTTTCCAAAATTCAGTATGAGATATGTTTCCCTTTCTATACTCTGTTCCTAAAGTTCCTTTAAAAATATCAGAAACAATGGCATTATCTAAATTCCATCTTTTACTTATTATATCTATTGCACTTCTTGTCCCATTTGTAAAATAAACTCCGCCTAAGTCAAAAATAATAGTTTTTATTTGCCTCATTATTTATATACCTTCTTCTTTTAAATATATCTTTTAACTTTAATCCATTCTCCATAATTGAAATTTACCTGTAATTTCATCTACATCTTTTGTATTACCATAAATTATTGCACCTAAGTATTCTAATCTGTCATTTTCTTTTGAGCTAATTGAATTTACTAATTCCTCATCAGTTCTAGTTTCCAACATATCTCTAGAATAATCTGCGACCAATAAATTAGGATTACTTTTAGCCTTATCTATTGCATTTTTTAATTTTCCTGCCTTTATTTTTGTTATTATAAATGGGAACTGACTAATACCTAAATGTTCAATTCCTGTTTTATCTTTAATTATTGTTTTTCCCATTATTTCTTTATTTGAATATTTTCCTATTGAAATCGCTAAATGTCCAATTACATTTAATGCAATTTCTGGTTTAACATTTGATGCAATAATTCCTACAATTTTTTTATCTTCATAATTCATATTTAATTACTCCTTTACTAATTAATTTTTAATAAAGGAGTAATTACATTTTCAAGCACTTCTATTTTTGCCCACAATTCTCCACCATGCATACATCTTGGATACTTAAGCATAATAACCCTCCTTGCAAGTATTATATAATTCCATCTTCTTTCATCATTAACACACTTTTTTCATGAGAATCTTCATCTCCTGATATATCTATAAACTTGTTATTCCATAATTCAACTTT
>CATJZH010000030.1 GCA_949746285.1 uncultured Clostridia bacterium | reverse complement strand
ATTTTTAATTGACATAGCATTATTAATAATATGTGTTATTACATATAAATATATTTTTCAAGTAGAAACTACAAAAAGAATTTATGCAGAAGAATCTTCAAAATTTGTAGAGGAAAATGAGCATGCTGTATATAAAATAGATAAAATTGTTTTATATAGTAGTGCAAATGTTGTTGATAATAGTGATGGACAATTAAAAAGTTTGGATATAAGTCAATTTACAGATATAGAAATATTTATAGACAATAAATCACAAGTTTCAGAAATAACGGCAGAAAATACCATAAATGAATTATTTATAGATAATATAAGAATAGAAACAGATTCAGAAAATGGAGAAAAAATATTTAATTATAAAAACCCTATGCAATGTGGAAAATATGTTGAACTTGAAAATTGGAGAGATGATGGAATATTATTTAATGTAGTAAACTCAAATGAGAAAAATAGAGAAGCAAATTATGATGAAAACATTTTTTACACAGATTGCTCAAATCCTATTTCTTTAGGATTTATAAATAAAAATATATTAACAAATTGCGAAGTAAATAGCAATAATGCATCAATAGCATTTGACGGATCAATATTAGCAGCAGCAGGAATTGATTTGGAAAGTTTGAAAGCAAAAATAAGTTTTTCATTACATTTGATAAATAATTATCATGAAGAATATGTATGTAATGTAAAAATAGATAATGACTTAACCAGTGAAGAAGGAATTTATAGCGGATATTTAATGAAAATTATAACACCAACAGAAGATGAATGCGGATTTATAAAAATAACTGATTAGAAAAATTTAAGTTTGCAACCCTATTGCAGACTTGATTTTTTTTTGAAATTATATTATTATATCTACAGTTTAGAAAAGAAATGTGCCTATAGCTCAGTAGGATAGAGCAGTCGCCTCCTAAGCGACCGACGGGGGTTCGAATCCCTCTAGGCACACCAACATGACTGTAACTAGAAGGGATTCGAAAAGGAGGATTAGAAAACAGTTCAGTGAACTGTTTTCCCGACGCGGCTCGCCGAATCCCTCTAGGCAGACCAACATGAGTGTAATTTGAATAAAATAAAACAGAGAAAACTAAAGTTAAAAGTTTTTTCTGTTTTTTTATTTAAGAAAAAAGTAGAATAAGATAAAAATTTTAATTTTTTTGAAACTTTTTACATAATTTTTATGTCTATATATTATATAGGTTTCCATATGCTTTTGGAGTGTCATCAGCTGTATAAATATTATTCCTTTCATAAATTTGGGATATTCTTGAATGGATTTCATCTTTATGAATAGTTAATTCTTCAGGATATTCTGGGGGTGATATATTTGAAACTATAATCCCTATTTCAAATCCTGTATCAGTAACTTTTGATGTATATATATCGAAATTATTATTATCACAACTTACAACTTTATAATGTTCTTCTAACCTACTATTCATTTTTGGAGGAACATCTATAGTTATATTCCAGTTTCCTAATAAAGTTATAACTTTTTCTGTTTTAAAATTACTTAAAACATCATCAATTTGTTCTTTTATTTTATCTTTAGTTTTTTCACATAACATAATGAATATTCATTTCAAATATATATTATATTCTAACATATTATTTATAAAATGTGTAAAGTTTTTAATTAAATTTTATAATTGAATTTGTGCTTAAGTTGAAATAAATAAAATTTGTGGTATAATAGCTATAAATTTAAAGGTTATTAGGAGTTTTAAATTGGAAGAAAAATTTATGAAAGAGGCTCTAAAAGAAGCAAGAAAAGCTCTAAAAAAAGAAGAAGTTCCAGTAGGAGCTGTAATAGTAAAAGATGGAGAAATAATAGCAAGAGCACACAATACAAAAGAAACGAAGAAAGATACAACATGTCATGCAGAAATTTTAGCAATAAAGAAAGCATCTAAAAAATTAAATTCATGGAGACTTTTAGATTGTGAAATGTATGTAACTTTAGAACCATGTTCAATGTGTGCAGGGGCACTAATTAATTCTAGAATAAAAAAGCTTTATATAGGAACAGAAGATAGTAAAACTGGAGCATGTGGCTCAGTTTTAAATTTATTAGAAGATTATAAATTTAATCATAAAATTGAAATAGAGAAATATATATTAAAAGAGGAATGCGAAAATTTACTTAAAGATTTCTTTAAGTTCTTGAGGGAGAGAAATAAGAGTGAAAAAAAATCTAGTTAAAAAGTGTTTGTTTATAACAGGAATAGTAATTTCATTAGTTATTGTAGTATTAATAATGAAAAAATATGAAATTGAAGGTGAAAAAAGATTACCTTTTTCAATAAGTAAAATATTTCTAGTAAGTACTGTTGATGGAAAAGTTGTGGACGACCCTAGCAATATATGGAACATTGGCGTTACACAAGTAAATGATATATATATGTATATAAGTAAAACAAGTGAAAGTGATTTAGTTTTAGAAGAAATAAGATTAGAAAACTTTAGATTAACTAAATATCCACAAAAAGGAAATGTAAAATTATTAAGACCCACAGGAGAACTTTCAAATTTATATACATATAGTGAACAGAATTATTTAGAAGAAAGTTTAATATATAAAGGAAATATTATAGATGATATGAAATCACTTGAAATTTCTAATAATGGTGGAGTATTAGGTTTTAGATTTTCATTAGAAGATTTAGGTTCATATGTATCAAATGACGCAGCAGAAATAACATATGATGGAAAATTACTTTCAAATTTAGGTGTAAATATAGAAGAAATAGAGTTTAATGTAGAATTTGATGTAATAATAAAAACAAGTGATGATGTTAATTATAAGGGTACACTTAAATTAGAATTGCCAATAGATACAGTTATAGAAGAAGGTTCATCAAATTTAGAAATAACAGATTTTAGCAATGTTATATTTAAAAGAGTTTAGTGAAAAAAAGTATTGCAAAATAAGGAAATCCATTATATAATCATAAAGAATTTTAAGTGGCTTTTCTTAAGGAAGGTATGCTTCAATAAAAAGCTATGAATCTCGTCAGGTTCGGAAGAAAGCAGCGATAAGTAGTGTATTTATGTGAGT
>CATJZH010000029.1 GCA_949746285.1 uncultured Clostridia bacterium | reverse complement strand
TAATAAATAAATTATAAAAAAAGTTGTTTTGCAAATTCTTCTGGTAATAATCTAACATTTTTTATTTCAGTTTTAGGTACAATTTCTGGTATATATTCTCCTCTATCTTTGTATTTAGGATTATTAGAAAATTCTGGTCCTGTACCTGTTCCAACTGTTCCACTAACATACTCACATCTATAAATATATTCATATAATTCATCTGGTCCATCATTTCTTACCTTTGAAAATATTCTTTCTCCAACCTTTACAACTATTCCCAATTCCTCTAATATTTCTCGTTTAGCTCCTTCTTTATCTGTTTCATTTTCTTCTAGACCACCTCCTGGAAATACATAATATTCTCCATATGGTTTAGTGCTATTAGGTGTTTGTTTGACATTCTTTCTATGCATTAATACATATCCATCATTCACTTCTATTAATCCTGCTACTCTTATTCTTTTCATCTTACTTCTCCTCATATCCTTAATTTATGTTTTATAAAAATAAGCAAATACCAAAAAAGGATATATTCTGCATATATCCCCTAATATTTATTTTTTTATTGATAATATTTTTAATTTAATAATTCCAACAGGAGCTTGAACTTCTACTACATTATTTCTCTTTTTACCTAGTAAAGCTTTTCCAATTGGTGACTCATTAGATATTTTGTTATTTGTTGTATCTACTTCTGTTGACCCAACAATTGTATATTCTATTGTTTCATCAAATTCCATATCTAAAACTTTTACTATATTTCCTACTTGAACTACTTCTGTATCTATTTCAGCTTCATCTATTATTTTAGCATATTTTATTTTTTCTTCTAATTCTGCTATTTTTATCTCATTTGCAGCTTGAGCATTTTTGGCTTCATCATATTCTGAATTCTCTGATAAATCTCCAAATCCCAATGCTACTTTTATTCTTTCTGCTATTTCATATCTTACTTCTGTTTTTAATTTTTCTAATTCTTTCTCTAAATTATCATAACCTTCTTGTGTTAATAAATATTCTTTTTCTCCCATAATTTAAGTCCTCCTATTTGTTTGTTACTATATACCAAATTATAATACGGTTATTTTTCAATTTTGTCAAGCTAATTTGCTATTTTTTTTGACAAATTTAGATATTCATTTTTTCTAATTCTTCCATTCTTTCCATTTAAAAAACTTATATTTATACCATCTTTAGCTATTTCACTCATAATATTTTTTGAACTTGTATTTTTATATATATAACTTTCGTATAATATAGAATTATCAAAATCATTTAAATGAATACTATCTTTTAAATATTTTCTTGGCATAGGAATTTCAAAAAATTCTGCATTTATTCCTTCAAATGATTTAGTATTTATCTTTATACCCTCATTTAAATTTATAATACAAGTTTTTTTAGGTAATGTATACATATTTATCTCTTCTTCAGAAAAGTCAAAATTAAAAATTATATCACTTTTTATTAAACTTTTTTTATAATTATTGTTCATATTTAAAATTATTCCTTTTTCTTCATATAACTCTTTTTCTATTTTTCTAAACTTTTTCTCATCTTCTGTTATTATATTTAGAATTTTTACTTTTCCTGATATATCTTTTATATTCTCTACTATTGTATCACTTATTCCATTAGTTAAAAATGTCACTTCTTGATATGCTAAACTTTCTTTTTTACATTTACAAACATACTCTGCTGAGCTTAATGCTAAATGTTTAAATAGCCATTTTCCATCAAATATTTTAACATTTGCACTTTTTATAAAACTAATAAACTCTTTATTATTTAAAAGATTATTAGATAAACAAGCTCTATTTACACAATTTCTTTTTATATATCCAGATAGCTTATTTAATGTATGCTTTTCTGTATCTTTTATTACTATTAAAGTTTTATTGTCTATTTTTTCTTCTTTTAATTTTATAAACTTGTCTCTCATTTTTTCTATAAACTTTAAAAAGTCATTTCTTGTATCTATCATCTCTTTTTTTTCAATTAATTTTATATATATCAAAAAAATCACCTCTTATATTGTATATATGTTTAACTTTG
>CATJZH010000028.1 GCA_949746285.1 uncultured Clostridia bacterium | reverse complement strand
GAAGAAGACGGAACAATAAATACAAGAACAAAAGTAACATACTATTATGCAAAAGAATCAGCAGGAGTAAAAGAAGAACATATAGATATAATTACAGGAGAAGTAATAAATAAAGAAGTACATACAGGGTATGAAGGAGACAAATATACAACATATGAAAAAGACATAAAAGGATATGTGTTAGTGAAAGAACATTATCCGGAAAACAAAGAGGGAATAATGACAAAAGATGAGGTAGAAGTAAAATACTATTATGCAAGAGTAGCAAAAGTAGAAGTAGAATATATAGACCAAGAAACAAAAGCAAAAATAATAGACAATGTGATAATAGACGGATACGAAGGAAAGAAATATAGTACAGAAGCAAAAGTATTTGAAGGATACAAGTTATTTGATAAACCAGAAAATGCAGAGGGCAAGATGAAAATAACAGAAGATGAAGATAGAGAATTAGAAAATACAATAAAAGTAAGATATTATTATGTAAGAGTACCAGAAGAAATAAGTAAACCAAATGAGCAAAGACCAACAACAATAACAAATGTATACAATAATGGACTACTTACATCAGTAGACTCAAATGGAAACTCAAGTAATAATAACTCAAATGGAAATTCTTTAGGAAACTCTGGAAATTCAAATAATGAAAATGGTGATTCAAATAACAATTCAGCAGTAACTAATTATGAAAAAACTCCTGGAACAGGAGATAAGATAGCAGTAATTGCAATAACAGTTTTAATACTAATAGTATCAAACATAGTGATAACATATAAAAAACGTAAAGATAAAAAGAACTTTATAAAATAATATTTAAAAGCACATTACAAATAGTGATGTGCTTTTAAAATTTGATTTTTTATAAAAATTGGAATATAATAATACAAGTAATTAGATGGAATGGAGGTAAACTCATATGAAAAAAGTAGCTATACTATTAGCTGATGGCTTTGAAGATATAGAAGCTTTAGCTACAACAGATATTTTAAGAAGAGCTGGAATACAATGTGACTTAGTTAGCATAGAAAAAGAATTTGTTAAAACAGCGCATAATATAACTATAAAAGCAGATAAAATTTTAGATGAAGATATAGATACGTACAATATGATAGTTTGTCCAGGAGGACTTCCAGGGGCAGAAAATTTATCCAAAGATAAAAGAGTAATAGAAATAGTTAAAAAATTTAATAGAATGGAAGATAAATATATAGCAGCAATTTGTGCAGCTCCAGCAATGGTATTATCGGCAGCAGAAATTGAAAAAGATAGATATATTACATCATATCCAGGGGAAGAATATGAAAATATGTTAGAAAAAGCTAATTATGTGGATGAGTTAGTTGTTGTAGATGGAAATTTAATAACAAGTAGAGGACCAGCAACTACACTTTTATTTGCATACAAATTAGTAGATATTTTAGGCGGAAATAGTGAAGAATTAAAACAAGGCATGTTATGGAATATGCTTGAAGAAGAAAAAGAATAGGAGGAATTTATAATGATAGGGAAAAGGAAAGTAGTGCTAGTAGGAACAGGATTTGTAGGAATGAGTATGGCATATGCCTTAGTAGCAGAAGGATTAGAAAGTGGAGTTAACGAACTAGTTTTAATAGACATATTAAAAGATAAAGTAATAGGTGAAGCTATGGACTTATCACATGGATTACCTTGTACATCAAGTCATATGAGAATAACAGCTGGTGACTATAATGATTGCTCAGATGCAGACATAGTAGTGATTACAGCTGGATTAAATCAAAAACCAGGTCAAACAAGATTAGAACTTTCAGAAGCTAATGCTAAAATAATGAAAGATATTACAATTCAAGTAGTTAATAGTGGATTTAAAGGAATATTTTTAGTTGCTTCAAATCCAGTAGATTTAATGACAAAAGTTGTACAAGAAGTTTCAAAATTTCCAACAGGTAGAGTAATAGGCTCTGGAACAGCCTTAGATACAGCAAGATTAAGATATATGATAGGTGAGTACTTAAATATATCTAATAAAAATGTTCATGCTTATATAATGGGGGAACATGGAGATTCATCATTTGTACCTTGGGAACATGCTTATGTTGGATGTAAAAAAGTTATAGATATATTAGAAGATGCAGGAAAGGATAAGGCAGATTTAGATAAAATATATGTGGAAGTTAGAGATGCAGCATATGAAATTATTAATAGAAAAAAAGCTACTTATTATGGTATAGGTTTAGGACTTGCTAGAATTGTAAGAAATATAATGAATGATACGAATGAAATTTTAACAGTATCAGCTTATTTAAATGGTGAATATGGACATAAGGATATTTATATAGGAGTTCCAGCAGTTATAAATAGTAATGGAGCTAGAGAATTATTAAAGTTAGATTTGGCAAAGGAAAATCAGGAGAAATTAAATGAAAGCTGTAGAATATTGGCAGAAAATATGGAAAATATAAGAAATGCATTAAAAAAATAAAATAGATAGAAAAAGAAGGTGTACTACTAAAAAAGTAGTATGCCTTTTTTTATAGTAATTAAAATGACTAAAAGCTATTATCCCTAAGGTTTTATGCAGATTTAGTAACATAACAGAATAAATTTAACATTAAAGAAATGAAAAAGATAAAAAAAGATAAAAACTCCCTCCGTAGTAAAGTGCAAAAACAAGTGTAAAAATGTAAGAAAATCGTTATGTACTTTATATATTTTAAAGAAGTATAGTAATATTAGATAATTATGTCTATGTGGTTATCTAAATATATTAGAAGGTCTTATGGAGGCAGAAATGAAACTAAAATTAAATTTAAGTAAAAAACAGAAAGTAGCAGTGATTGCAATTTTGTTGATGGCAATATTAGCAATAGCAGGAATTTTAACTTTCAAAAAAAGTGAAGTAAATATGTCAGTTGGAAATAGTGAGTTAGCAAGAGCGATGACATATGCAGAAGTAGAAAAAGGAGAAGAAGCAGTAGAAGGCACAGATAATGTAAAATTCGATGCTTTCTTTTTACGTGACTTAGATGGAGATGGATATGCAGAAAGTATAAGAGGAACTTGCAAAGAAATAGGAACAGAAGATACCTTGTATATGGAACTGAATGTTCAAACAGCAGGATACTTAAAAGATGCAAAGATAGCAGTAAATAGTGATAATTTCTATTTACAAACTTCACTACCAAAAGACCAAGAGTTAAAAGATAATTATATAGGCAATAATATAAAAGAAATAGAATTTAATACATTAAGAAATGGAACACAAAAATTAATAACAGGAATAGTATGTTCAGGAGATTATAGTTATAGCTCAAGTAGAGCAAGTGCAATAGGAAACAATATAAATAATTATAGCAAAGAAAATAGTG
>CATJZH010000027.1 GCA_949746285.1 uncultured Clostridia bacterium | reverse complement strand
CATAGAATTTTAAAGCTCTACCTCCTGTTGTTGTTTCTGGGTTTCCAAACATAACTCCTATTTTTTCTCTTAATTGATTTATGAAAATTATTGTTGCATTTGTTTTATTTATTGTTCCTGCTAATTTTCTTAATGCTTGTGACATTAATCTTGCTTGCAAACCAACATGAGCATCTCCCATATCTCCATCTATTTCTGCTTTTGGTACTAAAGCTGCTACAGAGTCTACTACTATAACATCTATTGCTCCACTTCTAATTAAAGCTTCTGCTATTTCTAATGCTTGTTCTCCTGTATCTGGTTGAGATACTATTAAATTATCTATATCTACTCCTATTTTTTTAGCATATGATGGATCTAATGCATGTTCTGCATCTATAAAAGCCGCCTCTCCACCTTTTTTTTGTGCTTCTGCTACTGCATGTAATGCTAAAGTTGTTTTACCAGAAGACTCTGGTCCATATATTTCTATAATTCTTCCTCTAGGAATACCTCCTATTCCTAATGCTATATCCAAATTTAAAGCTCCTGTTGAGATTGCTTCAACATTCATTGATTTATAATCTCCTAATTTCATAACAGAACCTTTTCCAAATTGTTTTTCTATTTGACTCATTGCTGCATCTAATGCTTTTCTTTTTTCTGAATTGTCTCCCATTTAATTTCTCCTCTCAACAAATATTTGTTTGTAAAACTTATGTTCTTATTATATCTTTAATTTTTCTTTTGTCAATACTTTTTTAAAAAAATTTTAAAACTTTATATTTTAGTTTTTTGTAAGCATATATTTTCACCTAACAAACATTCTTTTGTATATTTTATCTTCTATACCATTTCTCTATATTATGAAAAATGTTAAAAGAGTTTGCTGTTATATTTCCAACTAAACTTTGATTATATACCACTATATCTGTATCTCTATATAACCCAATATAAGGTGCTTCTTCTAAATATATATCATATAGTCTTGCATATTTTTCATATAGGGTATTTTCATCTGTTGTATTTGATACAATATTCATTATTTCTAAAACTTCACTATTATTATAATTAGCTATGTTTCCTTCTCCAAAAAATGTAATTAAACTAGGTGAATATCCCAATTTTAAACCTGATATTGCAGTTTCAAAGTTTCTATTATTTATAGCTTCTCTATAACTTTCAAATGATAAATAATTTACTGTTACTGGTATAGCAAAATTGGCTAATTGGTCTCTTATATTTTCAGCTACTGCCACTCTAGCCTCATTGTTTGTATTTACAGTTATTGAAAATGATAGTTTTTCTGTTTTTCCTTCTAACCTTTTTTGCCAAGAATTACTTGTACGTTCCCAACCAACATTATTTAAAATTTGAGCAGCTTGTTCTGTATCTATAGCTAAATTTAAATCTCTCGTATAAAGCCAATTTCCCATATCTAAACTAAAGTTAGAAGGTGTATAACCTTTTCCTAAACAAGATGCTACCAAAGCATTTTTATCTATTGATAAACTTATTGCTTTTCTGACAGCTGGATCTGATAATAATTCATTTGCTGTATTAAGAACTAAGAAATCATATTCTCTAGATTTATACTCAATTTTGTTATATCCTAAATTGCCAATATAGTTTTCAATATCGTTTACATTTACTGTTAATACATCTACTTCTCCATTTTTAAAAGCTAAATAACATTCTCCTATTGTGCTATATAAATTTACATTTATTTCTGTAGCCATTGGCTTTCTATTCGGTAAATCCCAATAAGTTTCATTTGGTAATAATTTTATAACATTACTACTAACTTCTGAAATTTTAAACATTCCTGTTCCAATTGGTATTTTATCGCTTAATGCAAAATCTTCATTAGCATAATACTTTTGACTCATTATTGGAAATGTTAAGTTATATTCAAAAAATGGAACTGGCTCAGATAATTTTATTCTTACTGTATTGCTATCTATTATTTCAGTTTCTGTTATATATTTTACATTTTCAGAATAAATCGGACTCACTCCATTTTGTATTAATTCAATTGTGAACTTTACATCATCTGCAGTAAAATTAGTATTATCCTGCCATAAAACACCTTTTCTTAATTTTACTACATAAGTTAAATCATCAGATTTAGCAATTTCTTCTGCTAAATAATATTCTAACTTATAATTTTCATTTAAACTAATTAATGGATCATATATTATTTTTGTAATTTCTTGAACATCTTTATTATTAGTTCTAAGTGGATTTATTGTGTCTAATTGAGAAATAGCTAATCTTAAATCTGTTTGTATATTTGTAAGTGTTGAAGTTTGATCTGGATTTATATTAGATATATCTGCTTTATTTTGCACTATTACATATATTGTATATAGTATTAAAAATACAACAACAACTGCAAATATATACTTAAAAAAATTATTATTACTCATTTTCTCATTACCTTTCTATAAGCTTTATAATATATTATTTTTAATATATTTTCAAGAACTATAATCATTTATTTTCATTATAAATGTAACTTGATTTATAAATACTATCAGCACATAAATCAAGTTCATCTCCCCAAGATACTGTTCCATATGCTATTTTTACTGATTTAAAAAAATCTTTATTTTTTAATTTTCTAAAAACCCCTTTATTTAGATAGGGTTTCATGTCTTTTATTCTTTTTTCTCCATTATCAAATGTAACTAGTATTTCATAATTATCTAATGCCTTTACTTCCTTTATTCTATTCATACAAATCTCCTTTAATATTAAGATAATGGTTGAATTTCAAATAGTTTTTCATTGTTTTTGCATAACAACCAATTGGCTTCTAATTCTTCTTTATGTATTATACTCCATGCCTCTACTAATTTCAATTTATTTTGAGGAAAACTTCCTTTTAATTTCTTTCCATTTAAATCAAATATTGCTTCATAATTATTATAATAAGCATGAAAATGTGCTGGATTATGGTCATCATAATACATTCTTATAAGAATTCCATAAAACATACTAATTGTAGGCATCTATCACACTCCTTCCTATTCCTAATATTTAAAATCTGAAATATTGAGCAGAATTGCTCAAAGAACTAAATAAATGATTATAACGCTTTTAATATTATCACATATTTATAAAATAGTAAATCTATATTAAAAAAAGAGTGAAGAAATTCTCCACTCACAATATATTTATATTTAATTTTATTATTTTCTAGATTCTATAATTAGTTTTATTCCTGTCTCTTATACACAT
>CATJZH010000026.1 GCA_949746285.1 uncultured Clostridia bacterium | reverse complement strand
TATAGTAAGTAAAGAAAGAATACAAGAAAAAATAGATAGTAATGCAAAAGAAGGATATGAATTGCTTACTTTATTAAACATGCCACTAAAAGTAAGTGATAATGTTGAAAACAATGTAATAAAAGTACATTATGCAAAAATAGAAAATAATCCAGAAAATCCAGAGCAACCAGTAGAAAAAATAATATATAAATTAGAATACTATTTTGATAATTTAGTAGATAATAGGAAAACACAAATTATAGAAGCAAATAAAGAAGATATAGTAACAGAAGAAATGTTACAAGAGAGTATAGCAACAAACCTAGAAACTGGATATGAATTATTTACAATCTTAAACTTACCATTAAAAGTAAGTGATAATATAGAAAACAATGTAATAAAAGTACATTATGCAAGTATAGAAAAAGACCCAGAAAACCCAGATTTACCAGTAGAAGAAAAAGTAGCGTACAGAATAGAATATTATTATGAAAATGAAATAGACAGAACAAAAACAGAATTGATAGAGGCAGCAAAAGATGAAATAATAAGTAAACAAGCAGTAGATGAGAAAGCTGAACTTAATAAAGTAGAAGGGTATAAATTGTTTACAATTATTAATGCACCATTAAAAGTAAGTACAGATGTAAAAAATAATGTAATAAAAGTATACTATATTAAGGATGCTGAAAATCCAGATATACCAACAGACCCAGATGAACCAGTAGAAGAAAAAACAGCATATAGAATAGAATATTATTATGATGGTAATATAAATAATACAAAATCTGAATTAATAGAAACAGAAATTGGAGAACTAATTAATAAAGATATAATAAGTGAAAAAGCTGAAAACAATATTGAAGAAGGATATAAGTTATTTACAATAATAAATATTCCATTAATAACAAGTGCAGATATTGAAAACAATGTTGTAAAAGTATATTACATAAAAGAAGTAATAGATCCAGATGTACCAGTAGATCCAGAAGAGCCTGTTATACCAGTAGAAGAAAAGACAGGATATAGAATAGAGTATTATTATGAAGGTAATATAGACAATTCAAAATCAGAATTAGTAGAAGTAAAAATAGGAGATTTAATAACTAAAGATTTAATAAGCAAAAATATAGAAAAAAATATTAAAGATGGATATAAATTAGCTACAACATTGAATTTACCTTTAATAGCAAGTGAAGATATTGAAAACAATGTAATAAAGATTCATTATACTAAAAAAATTGAGGTAGACCCAGAAAATCCAGATAGGCCAATTGTAGAAGAAAAACAAGCATATAAAATAGAGTATTATTATGACAATAGTGTTAATAATAGTAAAACAGAATTAATAAGAGTAGAAAAAGGCGAAATTATAACACAAGAAACATTACAAGATAAAATAACAAATAATACAGAAGAAGGATATAAATTATTTACAATTTTAAACTTACCACTAAAAGTAAGTGAAAATATAGAAAATAATGTAATAAAAATTCACTATATAACAAAAGCAGAAAAGGATCCAGAAAATCCAGATGAACCAGTAGAAGAAAAATATGGATTTAAAATAGAATATTATTATGATAATGAAATAGACAGAACAAAAACAGAATTAGTAGATACTAACAAAGATGAAATAATTAATTTAAATAATATTGAAGAAAAACTAAATGCTAATAAGTTAGAAGGATATAGAGTATTCACTGTATTAAATGTACCTTTAAAAGCGAGTATGGATATAGAAAATAATGTAATAAAAGTACATTATTTTAAAGAAAGTAAACCTATAGATCCAGAAAATCCAGATATACCTGTAGAAGAGAAATACGGATATAAAATACAATTCTATTATGATAATAATATAGATAATAGAAAAACTAAATTAGTAGAGGTAGATAAGGAAACAGTTGTAACATTAGATTTTATAAAAGAGAATATAGAAGAAAATAAGTTAAATGGTTATGAACTATTTACTGTATTAAACATACCTTTAAAAGCAAGTACAGATATAGAAAATAATGTTATAAAAATACATTATAGAAGTATAGTAACAGACCCAGAAAATCCGGATACACCAATAAAAGAGAAGTTTGGTTATAAAATTGAATATTATTATGATAACAATATAGATAATAGAAAAACTGAACTAGTAGAATTAGATGAAGAAGCTATAATAACAATAGATGAAATAAATGCCAATATTGAAAAGAACAAATTAAATGGTTATGAACTATTTACTGTATTAAACGTACCATTAAAAGCAAGTGAAGATATCGAAAATAATGTAATAAAGGTACATTATGTAACAGAAAAAACTGAAATACCAGATCCAGATGAACCAGTAATAGAAAAGAAAAATGCTTACAGAATAGAGTACTATTATGATAATGAAATAGATAATTCAAAAACAGAATTATTGGAAATGCTAGTTGGAGAAATAATAAATAAAGCAGACTTAGAAGAAAAATTAAACATTAATATTAAACAAGGATATAGATTATTTACAACAACAAATCTTCCATTAAAAATATCTGAAGATGTAGAAAATAATGTAATAAAAGTATATTATGTAAAAGAAGAAATAGACCCAGAGAACCCAGATTTACCAGTGGAAGAAAAGATAGCATACAAAATAGAATATTATTATGATAACCAAATAAATAATTCAAAATCAGAAGTAATTGAAGTAAGCAAAGATGAATTAATAACATTTAGTACAATAAGTGAAAAAGTAAAAAGCAATTTATTAGAAGGATATAAATTATTTACAGTATTAAATCTACCATTATTAGTAAATAGTGATATAGAAAACAGTGTAATAAAAGTGCATTACATAACAGAAGAAATACCAGATCCAGAAAATCCAGATATACCAGTAGAAGAGGTAGCAGGATATAAAGTAGAGTTCTATTATGATAATGAAATAGATAGAACAAAAACAGAAATAGTAACAATAGAAAAAGATACACAAATAACAAAAGAAGCATTAGCAGAAAAAATAGAAGCTAATTTATTAGAAGGATATAAACTATTTACAGTATTAAATGTACCATTAACAGTAAGTGGAGATATAGAAAATAATGTAATAAAAGTACATTATATAGTAGAAGAAGATATCCCAGTAGACC
>CATJZH010000025.1 GCA_949746285.1 uncultured Clostridia bacterium | reverse complement strand
TATTCTCCTTCCACATTATAATCTTTTTTATCTAACTCTATTGTTTACATACCTACACTTTGTCGCCATTCTTCGTATTCTTCTCTATGTATAGTGTAATGTATATATTGTATTAAAAAGTCCTCTCCTATATCTGTTAGTCCATCTTCATCGTCAAATGCTACATCATATTCTTTTAATTCTTTACCTAGCACTACTTCGACTTTTCCATACCCCTCTAAGTGTTGTAATATATATTCTGCTATATCTAAAAATGTCAAACTTTCTATACTGTAATGTATATCTTCTATAAAGTTTTCTAATATATCGTTGCTTTCTTGACTTAATATTTTAGATAATGTTTCAAAATTCAACTCTATATCTTTATTAGTCTGCTCCAAAACTTCCATCTTCTCTCTCCTTTAACTCTATTGTTTTAAGGCTCTTGCCTTGTTTTAATTGCTGTATCATAGCTCTTATTTTATTCATGTCTGTTTCACTTCTATGTTCTATGGTTATTGGTGCTTGTGCTTCCACCATTCCAAATTCTGCTTTACTTCTAAACATAGTTGTTATATTATCTATTTCTTTTAATTGTGCTGATGTAAGTGTTGTATCTGTTAAGTAATCATTTATTCGCATTATTACATCTTGCATACTTTCATCTGGCGACATTAAATAATTGTTATATGTTCCTGTAGAAATGTCAGCAAATGCACAAAAACTGCCTTTACTTGGTGGATATTTTACCTTTTTATTTATTGCTACTATCGCTTGTCTATAATATTCAAATACAATATTTAGTTCTTCTGCTGTATATCTTAAAGGTTGTCCTATTAAATTATGAGGTCTTAATATCTCATTTATTTCTATTGTACTTAACCCTTGCACTTCTTTTCTATCTTGTAATTGCTCTGCGATTTTATTTAATCTAGTTTTTAGCTTCTGTGGTAATTCCTTTTTGTATTCTTCTAATATGCTTTTTTCTCCTGCTTTTACAAGAGCCTCTTTCTTTTGCTGTTCTATTATTTTCTTGTCCTTTGTTTCTAAACTTTCTTTATATTGTTTTTTCCTTAAAATCACTCTCCTAATTTTTATCTAAGTATTCCCTATTTCTTATTACTAATATTAAAATCTCTTGAAATGGAATATTATTTAACTCTCTATGTATTCTTTCTGCCTTAATATTATCTTTTAACTCTTGCCTTATTTTATAGGCTTTTTCTTTTTCTACTTTTTTTATTTCAAATCTATATTTTCTGGCGTCATTTCCGATAAACTTAAACAACAAAGTATTTGCTCCTTTTTCTGTTGTTTCACATATTTTTGGAAATTGAAATTCTTTTTTAACATCATTCCATATCATATATCTACATTCCATCTTCCCACCTCTTTTTTCTAGTCGTAGGTTAGTCCTTTGGCAACTCTATATTATTACTTTTGCAAAATCCTTTTACTTGTTCAATCAGGTTTTGTATATTTTCTCTATTATAAGCACTTTTTAATTCTCTTGTAAGATAATCTAAAAAATATAGTGCTACTGGCTTTTTTTCTATTGTTCCATCGTCATTTATTATTATAAAATCAGAGTTTAATTCTTTATAATTTATATTTCTTGCAAAACTATAACTTGATGGACATATTGCTAATTTTGCATAGCCTAGTGTACTCCAAGCCTTTCCTTTCTTTCCAAATCCCCCACCTTTGCAATAATATTCTCCTGTTTCTCTATTTTGTATTTTTACTGCTAATACCATAATTTTATCTCCTCTCTTAAAATGGAAGTTCGTCCATTGTAGTATCGAATGCAAAACTATCTTGTGGCTCTTGCTTTGGTTGTTTTGTCTTTTGTACTTCGTCTGTGCCTTCTTCTAATAAATTAAATTCACTTACAAATATCTTGTCAAAGTATTTATATTTAGGCTTTCCATTTTCATTTAATTCGTCTGTAGCTATTTTGTAAGGCGATAACCAGCCTTTTATTACTTCTATTACACTTTTGTTTTTAAGTTCTACACCTTTTCTAAACATAACTTTTTTGCTCATATATGTATCTTCTGTTTCGCCATTTTCTTTTGTTGTTGTACTTTTTATGTATATTTTATATCTTCCTTGTTCGTCTTTGTATATTGTTAATCTGCTTGGTTCATTTCCTATATTTACACTCATTTTAAATCCTCCTCTATAATATAGCCTACATCTCTTACTGTTTTTATTTCTATATGTTTGCTTATTTTTCTTCTTAACAATACAATATGTCTTCTTATTAAGTTTTTTAATAATCTATCGCATTCTGTACCATATATCTCATATACCATTTCTTTATATGTAACTACTCTACCTTTGTTGTTATATATAAGTTTTAATAAGTTATTTTGAGTTTTAGTTAGCCATATTGTTTTACTTTTTAATATTATTCTACGTCCTTCAAAATCTATATTCATACGTATCCCTACCTTTAATTTATTTCTTCTAATTCAACAATTACTTTGCTTTTATTTGCATATTCAAATATATCTTCATATCCTGTTACAATTTTTCTATTGTCATCTTTTAATATATTAGCCTGTACAAGTGCATCTAAAATAAATTTCTTAGCAAAACTTATATTATCTAAATCTCGCCTTTTATTTTCTTCTATCCATATAAATTTTGCTTTTACAGGTTTCTTTATTTTAATATTGCCTAATTGTTGTTTAATACAGCACATAATATATTCTTGCTCTTTTTTCTTTACACTTGCACCAGCATATCTATTCCTTCTATTTTGGTTTGTATATTCATTTAACCCTATTAATCTTTTATTTATTTCAAATTTATATTTTTTCCTTTCCTTTTATCTCCTTTAAAATTATTCTTTCTACTCTCGCTAAAGCTTCATAATATGTCATAAACTTTTCGCGTCTGTGTTTTATATCTAATCTTACTATTTTAATTCTTTGATTGTATTCTCTCATATATATCTTTGCTACTTGATTTTTATTTAATCCTTGTTTCCAAATTTTTAATATTTCATCTTCATTCATAAGATTAGTATTTATTTTGTTTTAGTTTTTATTCTTTTATAAGAATATTGGCACTATAAGTATTG
>CATJZH010000024.1 GCA_949746285.1 uncultured Clostridia bacterium | reverse complement strand
GCAATAAAAAATAAAAAAATGTTTTACAAACATATTTTTTACAAAAGAAAAGCTATTAACTCTTACGGAAAAGGCTTAAGAGATTTCCACAAATCAATGTGAAAATCCTGTATAAATTTTGTTAATAACTTTATATTCACAAATGATATTTAATAAAGTGGATAATAAAAAAAATTATTCACAAAGTTTTACACATAGTTTCTGTTTTGGAAACACAGGGTTTCGTGAGTTTTCCACTAAATCCACATACTCTAATACTAATACTACTATTTATATTAATTTATTAAAGGAGAAAGAAATGAAAGTTATTTGTGAAAAAGAAAAAATCTTGAAAGGTATAAGTTCTGTTATAAATGGGGTAGCTTCAAAAACAACAATGCCTATATTAGAAGGAATCTTTATACAAACAAATGATAATGAATTAAAATTAACATCTTATGATTTAGAAATTGGAATAGAATATATATTAGAAGCACAAATAGAAGAACAGGGAAGTACAGTTGTTAATGCAACAATGTTTAGTGAAATAATAAAAAGACTACCTAATTCTGAAATAAAGCTAAACATAAATGAAAATAATTTATTAGAAATAGAATGTGAAGGTTCTTTATATAAATTAGCAACAATGAATCCCGATGAATTTCCAGAATTACCAAAAATAAATGTAGATAATTCTATAGAAATAGAACAAACTATATTAAAAAATATGATAAGAAAAACAATTTTTGCAGTAAGTACAGAAGAAAATAGACCAATTTTTACAGGATGTTTATTTGAAGTAGAAGATAATAAATTAAATGTAGTAGCAGTAGATGGTTATAGATTAGCAATAAAAAATACTATATTAAATGAAAACACAAAATCTTTTAGTAGTGTTATACCAGGAAAAACTTTAAATGAAGTAAATAAAATTATTAGTGATTCTTTTGAAACAGTAAAAATAGGGATTTCCAAAAATCAGGCTTTGTTTGAGATGGACCATTGTAAAGTAGTAACTAGAATTTTAGATGGTGAATTTTTAAAATATTCAAATACAATTCCTCAGAATTGGGAAACAAGAATAAAGGTAAATAAAAATAATATACAAAATTGTTTTGAAAGAATTTCATTAATATCAGCATCATCAATAGAAAAAGAAAAAAAATATCCTGTAAAAGTTAATATAGAAATAGAAAAAGTAACAATTTCTTGTGCAAATCAAACAGGAGATGCTAAGGAAGAAATAAATGTAGAAACAGAAGGAAAAGATTTAGAAATAGGTTTTAATCCAAGATTTTTCCTAGATGCATTAAAAGCAATTGATGATGAAGAAGTATATATAGAATTTGGAACAAATAGGTCTCCATGTATAATAAGACCAGTAGGAGAAGGAGATTATATATATATGATATTACCAATAAAAATGAAAGAATAATTTTCCACCAAAAAAGAACAAAAACTGGAAAAGAAAGGGGATATATTAGATTTTTTTCTAATATAAAATAAAAATGCCAGAAAAATTTGAAGAAATATATGAAAAAATAAGTGAAATTATTATGAATATTTCTAAAAAATTAGATGAACTTTCAGAAAAACTTTATCAACAAACAGGAACAAAAGTAAATATAAAAGCAATAATTTTAGTAGTAATATTAATAATTTTTGTTGCTATTTTTGTAAAAGGAATTTTAGGATGGCTTTGGAGTTTACTATATAGTTAGAGGTAATAAAATGTACATAAAAAATATATCATTAGAAAATTTTAGAAATTATAAAAAGCAAAAAATAAAATTAAATAAAAATATAAATATAATATATGGGAATAATGCACAAGGAAAAACAACTATAATAGAATCAATTTTTATATGTTCATATGGAAAATCTTTTAGAGCAAAAAAAGATAAAGAACTAATAAATTTTGAAGAAAGTAGTGCAGAAGTAGAAATAGAATATGAAAAGGAAGATAGAAAAGGAAAGATAAAAGCACAAATAAATGATAAAAAAACTTTTTTTTCTAATGATATAAAACAAAATAAAATTAGTGATATAATAGGAAAAATAAATATAGTAATTTTTACACCAGATGATATAGAAATAATTAAAGAAGGACCTCAAAAAAGAAGAAAATTTTTAGATATGATGATTAGTTCTTTAAGACCAAATTATATACATTTATTAAATAATTATAATAAAATATTAGAACAAAGAAATAATTATTTAAGGCAAATAAAAATGGAAAATAAAAGTCCAAAAATGCTAGATATATGGGATGAACAATTATCAGAATATTCTTTTAAAATATATGAATATAGAAAATATTTTATAGAAAAATTTTCAAATAAAATAGAAAATATCCACAATTTAATAACAAAAAGTGGAAAAGAAAAAATAAAAATAAAATATATAAGTAATAGTAAAAATAAAATATCTTTTTTAGAAAATTTAAAAAAATCTAGAGAAATTGATATAAAAAGAGGATATACAGCAACAGGAATTCATAGAGATGATTTTATGGTATATATAAATGATAGACAAGTTTCAATATTTGGTTCTCAAGGGCAACAAAGAACAGCAATACTTACATTAAAATTATGCGAATTAGAAATTGTAAAAGAAGAAATTGGAGAATCACCAATATTATTATTAGATGATTTTATGTCAGAATTAGATGGAGAAAGAAGAACTAATTTTTTAGAAAATATAGAAGGAAATCAAGTAGTTATTACAGGAACAGATAAAATAGAATTAAAAAATAAAAGTTCTATATTTTTTGTAGAAAATGGTATTTGTAACGAAGTCTAAAAGAAAGGAAATATAATGTATTTACATATTGGAAAAGACTTTATTATAGATAGTAAAAAAATAATAGCTATATTTAATATAAATTATGTAAAAAATACAAAAGAATTTAAAGCTTTATATAAAGATATGGAAGAAAAAAATGAAATTATAAG
>CATJZH010000023.1 GCA_949746285.1 uncultured Clostridia bacterium | reverse complement strand
TATAAATAAAAAAGAAAAAATGGATATAAAAGAAGAAATAAAAGATTTTAAGGAATTAATTTTAGCAAATAAAAAAGAAATAAAAGTAATAGAAAACAATAATAAAAACATACAAGAAAACACATCAAAAATTATAATTGTATCAGGAAATTTTTGTTCAGGAAAAAGTTTAATTTCAATAATATTATCCCAATATATAGAAAATAGAAACAAAAAAACTTTATTAATAGATTTTGATATTAATAATGATATAAGTACAATTTTAGGAATCAAAAAAGAAAATGAATGGGAATTAAAAGATTTAATTAAATGTATTAAAAAGAATTTATATGTTCTATGTGAAACACATTATTTTTTTAAACAATTAGATGAGTTTAATGTATATAAAATTAGTGAATTTTTAGAACAAGTTAGACAAAATTTTGATTTTATAATTATAGATATTTCCTCAAATATAGAAGAAAAATATGTAGAAAAAGTTTTACAAAAAGCAGATAAAATTATTTTTTTATTAGAGCCCAATTTGTTGGAAATAAAAAAGACTAAGCAACTACTAGATGTGTATTTAAATGATTTTAATATTAGTTATATGAAAATAAAATTGTTATTAAATAAAGTAAATAAATATAAAATATCAGAGGATATTATAAAAGAAATATTTTCAAAAATAGAAATAATAGGGAGCATTAAATATGAGGAAAAATATACTTTGTTTATAAATAAAAAATTTAATAATTATACATGTGAAAATGAAAATGAAAAGATATATGAAAAAATAATAAATTAAATAAAAAAGGAGAAATAAAATGGAATTAGTAAATAATATGGAAATAAATAAATTTAGTAATAAATTATTTGAAGCACAACAAAATTTTTTGCAAACTACAATAGGAAAAACAATAAATTCAGCAATAGATATTGGATTGAAAGCGGTCTTACCAGATATAATAGAAGATCAAATAATTGATATAAAAAATGCTATATTAGAAAATGGTTTTTCAGAAGGAATAAAGGAAGTAATAAATTCTAGTATAAATACAGGAAAAAGTTTAATGGGAATAGTAACTGGTAATTTTGAAAATGTTTCTCAAATACAAATGGCGGTGAAGAAAGGAGGAATATTAGATAAAATTTCTGAATTATTAGATTATGGTATAAATATAGCAAATAATAAAAAGTTAATAGATAAATCTATATCTAATTTATTAAAAAATGGAAAAAATACTATAATAAATTCAATAAGTAATAATATTGAAGAAACATTAACTAAACAAATAAAAGCGATAGAAAAACTAGATAAATATTGTGAGAATTGGAATATTGCATATGGAGTTCAAGATATAAAAGAAATGGAAAAAGCGTATAAAAATATAAAAAATAATTTAAACAAAGTTATTCCTTTAGAAAGTATAATAAAAAAAGCGAGAACCATTGAAAACATTCAAAATTTAATAAAAAATGGTGGAAACAAAAAAGAAATAAATAATCTAGAATTAGAATTAGCAAAAAAAATATAAAGAATAAAAAAACTGTGAAGTATAATAAAACCGTAAGAATTAAGCAAATTTTTTAACCTTTTTTCTTGATTTTTTTATTATATTTTTATATAATGCAATAGAAAAGAAATATAAGAAAAGAGGGTAATAAATGGAAAGACAAGATGGAAAAATAATTGAAAGAAATATTGAAACAGAAATGAAAGATGCATATATAGATTATGCAATGAGCGTTATAGTTTCACGTGCCCTACCAGATGTTAGAGATGGTTTAAAACCTGTACATAGAAGAATTTTATATTCTATGCATGAAGATGGAATAACATCAGATAAACCATATAGAAAATGTGCCAATACAGTTGGATCTGTTTTAGGAAGATATCACCCACATGGAGATTCATCAGTATATGATGCAATGGTAAGGTTAGCTCAAGATTTTTCTATGAGATATATGTTGATAGATGGTCATGGTAACTTTGGATCAATAGATGGTGATGGAGCTGCAGCAATGAGGTATACTGAATCTAGAATGGCAAAAATTGCAGAGCAAATGTTAGTAGATATAGAAAAAAATACAGTAGATTTTATGCCAAACTATGATGATAGGTTACAAGAGCCAACAGTGCTTCCATCTAAAATACCAGCATTACTTATAAATGGTTCTTCAGGTATAGCAGTTGGTATGGCAACAAATATACCACCACATAATTTAAGAGAAGTAATTGATGGTGCAATAAAAGTAATAGATAATGATAATGTTACAAATGAAGAATTGATGGAAGTAGTAAAAGGTCCTGATTTTCCAACAGGAGCTATGATACTTGGAAAAGAAGGAATAAGACAAGCATATACAACAGGTAGAGGAAAAATTATTGTAAGAGCAGAAACTGAAATAGAGGAAATGTCTGGAAATAGACAAAGAATTATAGTTTCATCACTTCCATACCAAGTAAATAAAGCTAATTTAATTATAAAAATAGATGAATTAGTTAAAGACAAGAAAGTAGAAGGAATTTCAGAAGTAAGAGATGAATCTGATAGAAAAGAAAAAGTAAGAATAGTAATTGAATTAAAAAGAGATGCAAGACCTCAAGTAATTTTAAATCAATTATTTAAACATACACAAATGCAAGATACTTTTGGTGTTATAATGCTTGCTTTAGTAGATGGACAACCTAAAATATTAACATTAAAAGAATGTTTAGATGAATATATAAAGCATAGAAGAGAAGTGGTATTAAGAAGAACTAAATTTGATTTAGATAAAGCAGAAGCCAGAGCACATATATTAGAAGGTTTAATAATTGCAATTGATAATATAGATGAAGTAATAAAAATAATTCGTGAATCTTATGATGATGCAAAAGAAAGATT
>CATJZH010000022.1 GCA_949746285.1 uncultured Clostridia bacterium | reverse complement strand
TGACTATAATTTTAGGAAGAATTTTATATGCGGGAGTGTTATTCTCAGCAGTTAATATTTTAGGGTTATCTAGTTATGGAATTTCAGTAATTGAAAGTATAAAAATGGGAATACCAGGAATTATTTTACAATTATTATTTGTTCCAGTTTTAGCTAAAATAATGAATAAAGGAATGAATTTAAAAAATGACTAATTTAGAAATTGTAAAGCAAAAGTTATATGAAAAAAATGCAAGTTTAGTAGTTTTATATGCAAATGGAGAATGTAAAGAATATTATCAAAATAGAATTAATGATATAAGAGATATTTTAAAAGAAAATAAAGATGCATTGAAAGATGCTATTGTAGCTGATAAAGTAATTGGAAAAGTAGCAGGCTCAATTTTAACAGTTGCAGGAGTTAAACAAATTTATGCAGATGTTATGAGCAAGTATGCAATTCCAGTTTTAGAAGAAAGTCATATAAAATATGAATATAAAACTTTAACTGAATATGTTATTAATAATGCTAAAACAGGAATGTGTCCTATGGAAAACAAGTATAAGGACGAGAAAGATATTAATAAAATTTATGAAGAAATGATATGGTAGAGGAGTTAAAATGAAAAAGGTAGGAATTGGAATTGCTATAGTTATAATAATTGTAGCTGTATGTGTAGGAATATATTATATGTTAAATTCAAATAAGGAAGAAAATGTAGATAATGCAAATCAAAATACACTATTATCAAACAATAAAAACAAAGTAGAAAAGGAAAATATAGCAACAGAGGATAATGAAAATAAAATATTAGTTGTTTATTTTTCAGCACAAAGTCATACAAAATCTGTTGCAGAAAAAATTGCAGATAAATTAAATGCAGATATTTTTGAAATTGTGCCAATAGATAAATATACATCAGATGATTTAGATTGGAATGATGAAAATTCAAGAGTATCAAAAGAACATGAAGATGAGTCTTTAAGAGATATTAAATTAGAAAAAGATACAGTAGATAATTGGGAAGAATATGATACAGTACTAATTGGATATCCAATTTGGTGGGGAAATGCGGCATGGCCAGTAAATACATTTGTAAAAGCAAACGATTTTAATGGTAAAACAGTAATTCCATTTTGTACATCAAGTTCATCAGGCTTAGGACAAAGTGGAAAATTACTTGAAGAAGAAGCAAATGGTGGAAATTGGGAAAACGGACATCGTTTTAAATCTAATGCAACAGATGAAGAAATAAATGATTGGATAGATACTATAAAATAATATAAATAGTAAAAGAAGTCGAAATTTTTCGGCTTCTTTTTGTTTAATTTACCAAAATAAAGGCATAATTATATTATTAAATGTTTTCAAATAGAGGTGAATGTTTTGAAGAAACAATTTATTAAAGCTAGAGACGGATATAATTTAGAACTTCATATATTTGAAGTACCAAATGCAAAAGCAGTTGTGCAGGTTATACATGGAATGGAGGAACATCAGGGGCGTTATGAAAAATTTGTAAAGTTCTTAAATGAAAATGGTTTTTCGGTAGTGAGTTCAGATATGAGAGGGCATGGAAAAGCTTGCAAAGACTTAGGATATTTTAAAGAAAAAGAAGGATATTTAGAATTAATAGAAGATCAAAAATTTATAACGAATTTTATACAAAAATGTTTTCCAAAACAAGATATTAATTTGTTTGCACATTCTATGGGATCAATTATAGCCCGTGTGCTTCTTCAAGAGAATTCAAAAGCATATAAAAAAGTTGTACTTTCAGGTTATCCAAATTATCAAAAAGGAGCATATCCAGGAATACTTTTTACGAATTTTATAACTGCTATACATGGTCCTAAATATAAATCGAAATTTATTTTAGATGTAAGTAAAGACACTTTTAATCACACAATAAAAAAACCAAAAACGAAATATGATTGGATATGTTATAATGAAGAAAGTGTAAAGTCATATATAGATGATCCATATTGTGGAATTGGATTTACTTGTTCAGCATATAATGATTTATTCCATCTCGTAGTAATGATGCATAAACCAGAGATGTACCATAATGTAAATAAAGATATGGAATTACTTTTAATAAGAGGAGAGGACGATCCCTGTATAGGAGGAAATCGTGGCTCAGATGATTCTTATAGAGTTCTATATAATGCAGGTTTTAATAAAATTAAGAGAATTGATTATGAAAATATGAGACATGAAATATTAGCTGAGAAAGATAATAAGAAAGTTTATAAAGATATTATAAACTTTTTCTAAAATAAAGTTTTTGTAATATTGAGTGTTGATTATTATATTAACAAAAAAGCTTGGCAAGTAGAATTGCATTCTACTTGCTTTTATGTTAGGATTTATTAAGAAGATTAATTAGAATGGAGAATTTAGATGGAGAATTTTGGAGCTTCAATGTTATGGTATTGGATAGCATATTTTATTGTTACAGGTGTAGGAGTATTGCATACAATTTTTAATATTGTAGTATTGCACATGAAATCAATGAAGGATAGTCCAGGTATGGGAGAAGGATATGAAAAAACAAAACCTTGGCACCCTTTATATAATATCATTATATTTCCTATATTTGCATACCTTTATTTT
>CATJZH010000021.1 GCA_949746285.1 uncultured Clostridia bacterium | reverse complement strand
ACATTTTTTTAGGATTTATACAAATAAATAAAACAAAAAAATAAAATTACGAATGCAAATGAAAAAATATTAGAAATTCTTATGAAGATTTTATGGAAAGAGTTCACGCAAGTCGAAAAAGGGTGCCATAAAATCAAATTAGAATTTCTTAAATATTGTATTGAGCCTAAGTTATTTTATTTAAATTAATTATAAAGGAACTAGCTAATAAATATTATATAAAACTATAATATTGTAATTTTAGTAATTCTGTTTTATAATATACAGAGTTTAAAGGAGATATTATATATGTATTTAATAGTAGGTCTAGGAAATCCAGAACAAGAATATTCTAAAACAAGACATAATATGGGATTTAATGTTATAAACGAAATATCTAAACAGTATGGAATAGAAGTAAATAAATCTAAATTTAAAGGTTTATATGGAAGTGGTGTAATAGAAGGGCAAAAAGTTATTTTATTAAAGCCACAAACATATATGAATCTAAGTGGAGAATCTATAATTGAAGCAATGAATTTTTATAAAATAGGTGTAGAGGAGCTTATTGTTATATATGATGATATAGATATTAATCCTGGAAGTATACGAATTAGAAAAAGTGGTTCATCAGGAACACATAATGGAATGAAATCAGTAATAAACCATATAAAAACAGAAGATTTTTGTAGAGTTAGAGTAGGAATAGGAAAACCAGCAGAAAATATAGATATGATATCTTATGTATTAGGCTATATTTCAGAAGAAGAATTAAAAGAACTAGAAAAAGGCACTAAAGAGGCAAAAAATGCTGTAATAGAAATAATAAAAAATAATGTAGATTCAGCAATGAATAAATTTAACAAAAAGAAAGATGTGTAAATGAAAGAACTTATAGTATTTAATTCAAATAATAAAAAAGTAATAGCCTTATTAGAAAATGAGGAATTAGTTGAAAAATACGAAGAAGATGAGAAAAACAAATCTATTGAGGGAAATATTTATGTTGGTAAAGTTCAAAATGTGCTAACTGGACTTCAGTCAGCTTTTGTTAATATTGGTGAAAAAAAGGCAGCTTTTATTCATGCAAAAGATATATTACCAAAGGTTGATATAACAAAAGAGCCTATTCAAAAGGAGAAACCAATAAATGAACTTATAAAACCAGGAGATCCTATTATTGTAGAAGTAAAAAGAGAAGCAATAGATAAAAAAGGACCAAGACTATCTACACATATAAGTTTAAGTAGTAGATTTATAGTTTTTATGCCAAATGCTAATTTTATAACTGTGTCACAAAAAATAGAAGATGAAGGAGAAAAAGAGCGTTTAAAAAATATTGCCAAAAAATATTTACCAGAAGGAACAGGAGCTATAATAAGAACTGTTGCAGAGAAACATTCAGAAAAAGAACTAAAAGAAGATATATTAAAATCTATAGAAAATTGGAAGAGAATCAAAGAAAAAAATATAACTCAAATACCTCAAAAAATATATGATAAAGGTGGAATTATAAAGAAAACAATAATAGACTTAGTAGATAGTAATTTAGACAAAATAATTTTACAAAGTGAAGAAGATGTAAAACTTGTAAAAGATATTTTAAGTGAAATTGGAACAGATATAAAAGTAGAAATTGATTCTGAGATTTTAGAAAAGTATTCTTTGGAAAAACAATTAAAAGCTTTAAAAACAAATAAAATCTGGCTTAAAAGCGGAGCATTTATAACAATAGATAAAACAGAAGCTTTAGTTGCAATAGATGTAAATAGTGGAAAATTTATAGGGAAAAAGAATGTAGAAGAAACTGTTACTGCTGTCAATTTAGAAGCAGCTAAAGAAATCTCTAAGCAAATAAGATTAAGAGATATAAGTGGAATAATAATAATTGATTTTATAGATATGTATGAAGATAAAAATAAAGAAGCTGTAATAAACGAAGTTATTAAAAATAGTAAAAAAGATAGATCAAAGGTACAAGTAGAGGAATTTACAAAATTAAATTTAATGGAATTAACTAGAAAACATATAAACAGCAAAAAAGAGGAGTAAAATTTAAAAGACAGGAACCATTAGTTTTCTGTCTTTAATAATTATTATTGTAAAAAAATGTCGTATAATATATAATAAAAAGGAAAACTAGAAAAGGATAATTAAATAATAATGAAAGTAGGATTTATATCACTTCGGATGTAGTAAAAATTTAGTTGACACAGAAATGTGTATAGGAATATTTAAAAAAGAAAAATTTGAAATAGTAAATAACCCACAAGAAGCAGAAATAATAATTATAAATACATGTGGTTTTATTGAAGCTGCAAAGGAAGAAGCGATTAATTGTATATTAGAAATGGCAGAATATAAAAAGACAGGAAAATGTAAATATTTAATTGTAATGGGATGTTTAGTGCAAAGATATAAAAAAGACTTACAAAAGTCAATTCCAGAAGTTGATTTGTTTTTAAGTATAGATGAGTATGATAAATTATGGGAAAAAATAGCTAAAGTCATAAAAAATGAAGCTAAATCCATAAATACTTTAGATTATATGGATAGAGTTATATCAACAGGAAATACAACAGCATATTTAAAAATAGCAGAGGGTT
>CATJZH010000020.1 GCA_949746285.1 uncultured Clostridia bacterium | reverse complement strand
CAGGTGCATTTAATGATTATGGAGATCATTTATATATATCAGTTCCAAATTCAGAATATATGGAATTTGCAGTAACAACATTAGAACCATCAGAAGGATTAGCAGGATATACTTATCAAGGTGACGAGAGTGATTTTGTAGCTCAATCAGGAAAACTATATAACCCAAATGGAGTATATAAAGCGCCTCCATATATTAAATATCAAACACCACCAGCAACAACAACACTTGCAGTAGGTCCTACTTATCATGTTGATGTTACTTATGATGATGATTTGATATTAGCAGAAGGAGCAACAGAAGCAGGTTATAGAATGGAATCAACAGGTCCAACAGGAGCTACTGAATCAAAAATAGAAAACTTTACATTTGATGGAAAAAATAGAATAACATTTGATTTAACATTTAGTAAAATGTTTGCAGATGATAATACTATGTATAGGATTTATCTAACAGGTTTAGTAGGAAAGAATAGTGGTAAAGAACCAAATCATATTTCTTATGGTGCATATAATGTAATAGGATGTTCATTCAGAATGAATGCAGCAAAAAGTTGGGATGTATTTGCTAGACCAACACTTCTTGAAAATGAAGATTTATCAATGAATGGATGGCAAACAAGTGATGGAGAAGCAGTATCAGAAAAATTAAAAAGCAGAATAGCATTAGTAACAACAAGAACAACTAAAGCAGAAGAAGATTCAATGAATAATTTAATGGAAGAACAATTAGGAAATCAAGAATTAATTAAAAGTGAAACATATAATATTTCATTAAATGTATGTAAAAAATATGTTGTAAAAACAGGGCATAAATTAAGATTATCTTTAGGATTTCCAGAAGGATATGGTCCAGATGATGCGGGAGTTACCTTCAAAGCATATCATTTTAAAAGAGATGCACAAGGTAATGTAACAGGAGTAGAAGAAATTCCTTGTGTAGTAACACAATATGGTTTAGTTATTACATGTGATTCTTTTAGTCCATTTGCAATAGCAGTAACAGAAAATGATGGAATAGCAGTTCAAGAAAAAGCTGTTATAGTATCATCTACTGATGGTGGTAGAATAGATGGAGCTGGAAGAGATGATGGAAATATAATTACATTAGCAGAAGGTGGATCAGCAACACTTAATGTAGTTCCAAATGAAGGATATGAAATTGAATCAATAAATGTTTGTGGTAATTCAATTGATGTAACAAATAAAGATTCAATGGATGTTACAATAAATTATGATGATGTAAAAGATGGAAATTGTATAGTTGAAGCTAAATTTGTAGCAAAAGTAGTTAAACAACTAGAAGAATCTAAAGGAGAAGTTGCAGTTGAGCCTAAGGCAATACCTGTAGAAATAGTAATGCCAGAGGAACAATCAATATCAATGAACTCAACATTAAAAATAGAACCAACTGTATCAGAAACACCAGGAATTCAAACATATCAATGGTATAAAGATGATGTTAAATTAGAAGGAAAAACAAATAAAGTATTAGAAATATCTAATGCAAAATCAGAAGATTCTGGAAGTTATGTATTAAAAGTTACAACAACAGTAGATACTTCAAGTGAAGAAGTAACAAGTAATCCATGTGTAGTAGTTGTATCTGATTTTACAACAGTAATTGAGAAAGTAAATTCTGATAAAGTTAATCCAGGAAGTGAAATTGAATTAGATGTAAAAGTACAAAATTTATCAAATATAGAAGATGGAATTATTGCTCTATCAGGACAATTAGAATACGACTCTAATGTGTTAGAGAGATTAGACATAACTGGAACTAATGGATGGAGTTTAGAAAATGGCTTTAACGAATCTAATTTAAAATTTGTAATAGATAATGATGATTATATAACTGAAAATAGTACTATATTTAAAATGAAGTTTAAAGTAAAAGAAGATATAACAGAGAATATAAGTACAATAGTTAAAATTAAGGATATTATTGCAACTAATTCAATGATTGATATTGAGTCAAATGATGCAATATTAGAAATCAATATAGAACAAGTTTATAGAGAACTTACTTCAGATGTATATACAGTAGAAGATTCAGAAGTTTCAAGAATAGTAGAAAAAACAACTTTTACAACATTTAAAACAAATGTTGATACAAATCAAACATTAACATTAAAAGATAAAGATGGAAATGTTATTTCAGATGAAAATACTATAGTTGGAACAGGAATGATTTTACAAGTGGGAGCAGACAAAGAGTATACATTAATTGTAACAGGAGATACAGATGGAAATGGTGAAGTTACAGTAACAGACTTAGCTCAAATTAAATTACATCTTATCGAAAAAGAAATATTAACAGGAAGTGCTTATAAAGCAGCTGATATGAATAATAGTAAAGATGTAACAATAACAGACTTAGCTCAAATTAAATTATTTATAATAGGTGCTAAATAAAATAATTAATAATATATTAT
>CATJZH010000019.1 GCA_949746285.1 uncultured Clostridia bacterium | reverse complement strand
TTAAAACAAAAAGTTAGAAGTATATCAGTTTATGCTAGAGTTTCTCCAGAACATAAAGTACGTATAGTAAAAGCTTGGCAGGCTAATGGAGAAATAGTTGCTATGACTGGTGATGGTGTAAATGATGCACCAGCACTTAAAAAAGCTGAAATTGGATGTGCGATGGGAATGGTAGGAACAGATGTAGCAAAAGAAGCTGCAGATGTTATATTAACAGACGATAATTTTGCAACGGTAGTTTCAGCAGTTGAAGAAGGAAGAAGAATATATAACAATATTTTAAAAGCAATTTCATTTTTATTATCAAGTAATGTTGGGGAAATAGTAGTATTATTTTTAGCTATTTTATTAACACCAGTTTTTGCAAATACTTTTGGAATTGACCCAAACAGCATAGATATATTACTACCAGCACAAATATTATGGATAAATCTTGTAACAGATTCTTTACCGGCATTGGCTCTAGCTGTAGATCCAGCAGAAAAAGGAATAATGAAAAAGAAACCTTTAAAAAACAAAGGTGGAATATTTACAAAAGGAATGACATGGAGAATAATTTACCAAGGAGTTATGATAGGATTACTTACTTTAACGGCATTTGTTTTTGGGCTAGCGACAGAAGGAGTATCAGCAGAAGAAAAAGTAGCAATTGGCGAGACAATGGCGTTTACAGTTCTTGCACTATCAGAACTTGTACATGTATTTAATATAAGAAATAATAAAGAATCAGTTTTTAAATCTAATCCATTTAATAATGGAAAATTAATTTTAGCAATTGTAACATCAGCAGCATTAATGATGATTGTTTTACTAGTGCCACAATTAAGAGAAATCTTTGGAATTGCGATACTACCAATTCATAAGTTAGAAGAAACAATAGCATTGGTTATTGCACCACTAGTAATAGTTGAAATATTTAAATTGTTAAAAATTAATACAATTAAAGATGAATAATAAATTTAAATAAACAAAGAATATTATGAAAAGTTCTCTAGTATAAATAGAGAACTTTTTTGACAAATATAGAAATTATTTCTAATATTATCGAGAAATGTTGAAAAAACATAAAAAATGTATCTAAACACTTGAATTTTTAATAAAATATTATATAATAATTAAGATAGGAGTAGAAAAATGTTATATGGTATGGATGATGACGATGAAGACTATAATGAAGAATTTAGTTTAGCAACAACACAAAAATTAAATATAAAAAAAGTAATATTAGTTGTAGCAATTATTATATGTGCAATCATCGTTGTATATATGAGTTATAGAATTTCATATAAATTATTAAATAAAAATCAAAGTTATGCAATAGATAATCAATTAGAAAATAATGAAAATAGTGAACAAATAACATCTCAAGAAAAAGAGGTAATTGCGGCTAAAAAGATAGATAATAAAAAAAGCAAGTCAAAAGATTCTGAAAAAGCATATGAAGGAAATCATATACAAATTCCAGCTCATAATATAGAAAAAATTAAAAATAAAGTTATTCCACAACCTAATGCAAATGCACATCAGATTATTAAAGATATATATACTTCTGATGAAAAGCAAGTATATTTGACTTTTGATGATGGACCTTCTAAAAATGTTACACCACAGATATTAGATATATTAAAAGAAAACAATGTACCAGCAACTTTCTTTTTATTAGGTGCTAGAATTGAATTATATCCAGATTTAGTAAAAAGAGAATATGAAGAGGGGCATTATTTAGCAAATCATGGATATTCACATAAATATTCACAAATATATCAAAGTAAAGATACAACATTTGAAGAATATGCACAGTGTGAAAATGCAATAAAAGCTGCTTTAGGAAATCCAAATTTTAACACATATTTATTTAGATTTCCAGGAGGTTCTAGTGGAGGACATTATGAGGATGTAAAATCAGAAGCCAGACAAATGTTTAAAGATTATGGTGTAGCTTTTACAAACTGGAATTGTTTAACAGGTGATGCAGAAAATAAAACAACAAAAGAAGCATGTATTCAAGAAATGATAGACACTAAGGCAGATCAAAATAGTATAATTCTTCTTATGCATGATGCAAATGATAAAACACAAACAGTTGAAGCGCTTCCAGAAATAATACAATATTTTAAAAATGAAGGATATATATTTAAAAATTTTTATGAAGTATTTAAATAAAATACTCTTGACAAGACAAGTTAAATTATGCTAATATAAGTATTGTTGATATGAATTTTCATATTAGCAATACTTAAAATATATGCGGATGTGGCGGAACTGGCAGACGCGCTAGACTTAGGATCTAGTGGGAGACCGTGGGGGTTCAAGTCCTCTCATCCGCACCATAGAAAGATTCACAAAGTGAATCTTTTTTTGTTACTAAAATGAGAGGACTTGAAAAGGAGTGGTCAAATTTCAAGTCAGTTAAGG
>CATJZH010000018.1 GCA_949746285.1 uncultured Clostridia bacterium | reverse complement strand
TTTAACGATTATAGAGCAGATAGTAATTTATTAGAGGCAGAAGTTGAAAATATAAATTTATATAAAAAGACAAATAAATTACAAGTAAAAATAATATCTTCAGAACAAATATCTTTAAATGAAATAGAAAATTTTGAAAATTTTTTAATAAATAGATTTAAAGTAAATAAAGCTTCTGTTGACATTTTTTATAATGAAGATGTACAAATAAAAAATAATATTACAGAAAATTGGGAAAATATAATTAAATATATTGGAAAAAAAGAGCCATTTAGCAAAGCAATTTTGATTAATAGTAGTATAGAGACTAATAATGAAAATGTAATTGTAAAATTAAGTATGAAAGGGGCTTCTTTTTTGCTTGCTCAAAAATTTGACAAAGGAATTGAACATATTCTAAATAATTTATACAATAAAAATTATCATGTTGAATTTATAGAAAATACATCAGAAGAATTTGAAAAAAAACTAATAGAAAGACAAAAAGAAGAGGAAAAACGAGCTTTATTAGAGCTAGAGAAACAAGCTTTAATGGAAATAGAAGCTAGAAAAGAAGAAAAAAGAATAGAAGCAGAAAAAGAAAAGATAAGAAAATTAGAAGAAGATAAAAGATTAAAAGAAGAATTAAGAAATCAAAATCCAGAGCTTGCAGCTAAAATAGAAGCACATCAAAATAAGAGCCCAGAAGTAAAAGATGAGGAATCACCATTAATATTGGGAAGAAGCCTAATGATAAGAACAGAACTTATGAAAATAGAAGATATACCAATGGATGAAGGTTCAGAATTAAAAGTATGTATAGATGGGGAAATTTTGGCAGGTTCAATAGATTCAAGAGATATAAAAAACGAAAAAGTTATATTAATGTTTAATCTTTTTGATGGGACAAGTACTATAGCTTGTAAAGCCTTTTTAGATAAAGAGAAATTTAAAAAAGTAAAATCAAGAGTATATTCTGCAAAAGGATTAAGAATAGAAGGTGTTGCTAAATATAGTCCATATTCAAGAGAAGTGGAAGTAATGGCAAATACAATAATTGAATCAACTGGAATGAAAAAAGAAAATAATAGAGAAGATAATGCTGAAATAAAAAGAGTAGAACTTCATATGCATACTCAAATGAGCCAAATGGACGCAATAACTCCATGTACAGATTTATTAAAAAGAGCTATAAGTTGGGGCTGGAAATCTATTGCCATTACAGACCATGGAGTAGTGCAATCTTTTCCTGATGCTCATAAATATTTGGAAAAAACAGGAGCAGATTTAAAAGTAATATATGGAGTGGAAGCATATTTTGTTCCAGATAAAGATCCTTGCGTATTCTATTCCCAAAAACAAACAATAGATGATACTGAATATTGCGTATTCGATTTAGAAACAACAGGTATATCACATATAACAGAAAAGATAACAGAAGTTGGAATTATAAAAATGAAAAATGGTGAAATAATAGACACATTTGAATGTTTTGTAAATCCAGAAAAACCAATACCAGAAGAGGTAGTAGCAGTAACACATATTACAGATGATATGGTTAAAGATGCTGAAACTATAGATAAAGTTATGCCTAAGATTTTAGAGTTTATGGGAAATTCCGTTTTAGTTGCACATAATGCAGATTTTGATATTGGCTTTATGAAATATAATTGTGAAAAATTAGGATTGAAATTAGAAAATACATATATAGATACTTTACGTCTAGCAAGAGCAATGTTTCCTGATTTTTCGAGATATAAATTAGGAATAATTGCAGATAAATTAGGTATAAAAGTAGATGTTGCACACCGAGCTCTAGATGATGTAAAAACATTGGTTGCAGTTTTTAAAGAAATGATAGAAAGGGCAAAAGACAAAGATGCTAAAACTATAGATGATTTTGATAATGCATTTGAAGCAGATTTTAGAAAGCTACCTTCATATCATGCTATAATTTTAGCTAAAAATTATGTAGGACTTAAAAATCTTTATAAGTTAGTATCTTATTCTCATTTAGATTATTTCTATAAAAAACCAAGAATTTTAAAAACTATGTTTAATAAATATAGAGAAGGATTAATATTAGGAAGTGCTTGCGAGGCAGGTGAACTATACAGAGCAATTGTTGCAAATAAAGCAGATGAAGATTTAGAAGAAATAGCAGACTATTATGATTATTTAGAAATACAACCACTTAAGAATAATGAATACATGATAAGAGAAGGAATAGTGGAAAATGAAGAAACTTTGAAAGAATTCAATAAAAAAATAGTAGCATTAGGAGAAAAACTAAATAAGTTAGTAGTAGCAACATGGCCCCGTCTTAAACCCGACAATCCCTCAGAGACGAATAGTACTACAAGCAACTATGCGATAGACATTTAGCAGATACACAGGACCACACATGAAAAAAT
>CATJZH010000017.1 GCA_949746285.1 uncultured Clostridia bacterium | reverse complement strand
GATGTGTATTACCATTTGTTGATAAAACTTCAAAAACTCCATCTCCTATATCTAATATAGAAACGTCAAATGTACCTCCACCTAAGTCATATATCATTATTTTTTGATCTTGATCTTCTTTATCCATACCATAAGCTAGAGCTGCTGCTGTTGGTTCATTGATTATTCTTAATACTTCAAGTCCAGCTATTTTACCAGCATCTTTTGTTGCTTGTCTTTGGCTATCACTAAAATATGCAGGAACTGTTATAACAGCTTGTGTAACTGTTGTTCCTAAATAATTTTCTGCATCTGCTTTTAATTTTTGTAATATCATTGCAGAAATTTCTTGTGGAGAAAATTCATCTCCCTCTATTTTTACTTTTTCGTTTGTTCCCATTTTTCTTTTAATAGATATAACTGTGTTGTCTGGGTTTGTAACTGCTTGACGTTTAGCAATTTGTCCAATTAATCTTTCTCCATTTTTTGAGAAAGCTACTACTGATGGTGTTGTTCTGTTTCCTTCTGCATTAGGAATTACAACTGCTTCTCCACCTTCCATAACAGAAACGCAAGAATTTGTTGTTCCTAAGTCAATACCTATAATTTTTCCCATTTTGAAAATTCCTCCCTTTATTTTTCTAAAATTGTTTTATCAATTTAAGTTAATTTTCATTAACTTATCTTTTCTTTAGTCTATTTATAATAATTTTTTATTATTAACTATATTATCGCCATATTTCAATTAAAATCAAAAACGAGTATTACTAGGCAATTAAAATTTAAAATTAATGAGCATACTTTTGTATGTGAGTTAATTTTAAATTTTAATTAACGACATAAGACGAAGTTTTTCATTTTAATTAGCTACTATTACCATAGAGTGACGCACCACTTTAGCTCCAATTCTATAACCTTTTCTATATTCTTCAACAATTTCTTGTTCTCCTTTTGTGTCATCTTCTACATGGCTTACAGCTTCATGATATTCTGGATTAAATCTTTCTCCAATAGTTTCTATTTCCTCTAGTCCTAATCTTTTTAAGGCTTCCTGAAATTGTCTTGCAACAAGTTTTACTCCTTCTTGGTATTTTTCATCTTCTGTTTTAGCTTCTGCTGCTTTTTCAAGATTATCCATTATAGGAAGCATTGTCGCTACTACATCTCCTGTTATCATACCATAAATGCCATCTTTTTCTTTTTGACTTCTTTTTTTATAGTTTTCAAATTCAGCAAATAACCTCTTATATCTATCCTCTAATTCATCATATTCTTCTTTAAGTTTATTATCTTCTATAATATTATTAGTATTTTCTTCTGAATTATTGATTTCAACTTCATTTTTCTCTTCGTTTTCCAAAATGTTACCTCCTTTTTATATTTTTCCATTTTTAAAATCATCATTTAACTTTTTACTAATATATTTCATTACTGATATAACCTTTGAATAATCCATTCTTGTTGGTCCTATAATTCCTATTGTTCCTATATCTTTATCTGCTAACAAATGATTAAATGTTACTATACTAAAATTTTTTAATTCTTCTTTTTCTGTTTCAGAACCAATATATATTTTAATATCTTCTGCCATTCCAGTATTTAAAACATCTGCTACTAAATCTTTTGCATCTAATACATTTAAAAAATCTTTTGCAACATCTACTTTTTTAAATTCTGGCATATCTACTACTTTATTCGCTCCGTCTAAGTATATTTGATGTGATTCTAATATAATTTTATTTATTTCTTCTATTACTTTTTTTATTATATTTATACCAGTTTTCATTTCTGCCATAATAAATTCTTCTAATGGAGCATTTAGTTCTTCTAATGGCTTTCCTACTAATTTATTTTTAAACAAACGTGTTAAATCATCAACTTGTTCTTGGTTTATATCTTCATCAAATTTTATAATTGATTCTCTTATTATTCCAGAATCTGTTAAAATTACTGCCATTAAAACTCTACTACCTAATAGAACAAATTTTATATCTACTATTGTATGATTATTTACATCTGGTCCTATTGTTATTGTTGTGTAATGTGTTATTTCAGATAATGTTGTTGTTGCTATTTTGGTTAAGTCTTCCAAATCATTTACTTTTGTTTCTAATCTTTCTTTAATAATTTCCATTTCCCTTTTACTTAACTTGTCATCTCTTATAAGCTCATCAACATAATATCTGTATCCTTTTTGTGAAGGTATTCGTCCTGCTGAAGTATGTGGTTTTTCTATAAAACCTATTTTTTCTAGTTCAGCCATTTCATTTCTTATTGTTGCACTACTACATTCTAATTCTTTTACTAAATTATTTGAACTTACAGGTTCAGCTGTTTCTATATATGCTTCTATAATAGCTTGCAGTACTTTTTTCTTTC
>CATJZH010000016.1 GCA_949746285.1 uncultured Clostridia bacterium | reverse complement strand
TTAATTCATCGACAACAATTACTTTTTCTTGTTCTCTCGCTTGATTCTTTCCTGAACTAAGGCATTTAATTTTTTTAAGTATTCATTCTCCATACGAAGCCTTTGATTTTCAGCAATTAAATCTTCTTCTACTTCTTTAGATAATTTCTTTTTTCTTGGTTTAGAACTCATATTTTTATTTCTACCACGTCGTTCTTTATATAGCCCTTGTGGTCCTTCCTCATAATATATACGTTCCCATTTACCTACAATATTATGATTGGCTAATCTGAATTGAAAAGCTGTTTCAGTTAAAGATAAATGGTTATTATGCATATATTCTATCACAGAAAGTTTAAAATCTCCACTATATGATGATACCTTTTGTTTTAAAAGTCCTTCTGGACCGTGTTGTTGATATTTTTTTACCCAACCTCTTAATAATTCCTTGTTAACACCAAAATGCTTTGCTGTTTCTAAAAATCCACATTTTCCATCGAGGTAATATTGAACTGCTTCTAATTTAAATTTACTTGAATATTTACTCATAAAAAATGAACCCTCCTTATTAAACAAAATTTGTCTAACAATTTGGGTTCACTTCAATTTTTTGTGTGTCTACTCTTTTATTTTTCAAAATTATTATAAAAAACAATTTTTTGCAAATCTTCTCTTTCAAAATGTAATTCACTTGGCTTTGCTTCTTTAGAAGGATATCCTATTGGCAATATAGAAACTATTTCATAGTTTTCCGGAATATTATAAACTCCACGAACTTTAACAGGATCAAAAGATCCAATCCAAGTTGTTCCAAGTCCTAACTCTGCTATTTCAAACATCATATGTGTTGTAACAATACTTGCATCTATGTCTCCTCCTTCTCGACCATCTTGTTTTCTTTTCCATGAAACATTTCTATCGTAACATATAATCATTATTACAGGTGCATTCCATCCATATTTTGTACACTCACTTAATTTATTAAGTTTTTCTTTATCTGTAAGTACCAGTATTCTTTGTGGTTGCAGATTTCTTCCTGTTGGCGAAAGTCTTCCAGCTTCTAATATTTTATCTATTTTCTCTTGTTCTACCATCTTATTTTCAAAACTTCTACATGAATATCTTTTTTGTGCTAATTCTAAAAATCCCATATTACCCTCCTTAATCTTCAATTATTATATCATAAGCTTTACTTAATACGCAATATTTTGTATTTTTACTTGACAAATAGGAATAATACTATTATAATAATATCTGCTAAAGTTATGGCGACGTAGCTCAGTTGGCTAGAGCATCCGGTTCATACCCGGCAGGTCGTAGGTTCAAGTCCCACCGTCGCTACCATAAAAGGAGAGTTTTTAAACAACTCTCCTTTTATTTTATATCTCTCTACATATTAATTTTACAGTGTTTTTTGGCTTTATTTATATTTTGCATATATATTAAAAAATTCTCCTACTGCATTAATTATTGCATTACTTTTTTAAATAAAATTCCCTTATTATTTCTTCTGTTTCTTTATACGAATATCCGTACTTTTCTCGCAATAATTAACATATTTTTTATAACCTTTTTCTTTGTATTGCATTCTTTTGATAATTTTTCTACATTTACTTCTTCATTTCTATCTTCATTCACTTTTTCAATTCCTCCTTGTTTAAAAAAATATCTTACATTAATAAAACGTTTTAGAATATCAAAAAGTGACAAAAAATGACAGAGAACCGCTATAGAGGTGTCAAATTTTATAAAAAACTAGCATTATCAAGACTTACACAACAAAAGAACCGCTATAGCGGTCTCTATTCTTCATATTTATATAATTCTTCTGTTTTTACATCAAGAGCTTTTGCTATCTTACATAGTATTGATATAGTTGGCTCTTTTTCATTTCTTTCTAAATCTCCAATGTAGCTCTCGGATACACCGCTTAATTCAGAAAGTTGCTTTTGTGTTAAATTCTTTTCTAATCTTTTTTCTTTAATGTATAATTCTATCATATATATATTATGCTATAAATATAAAAGTTTATGTATGTAAG
>CATJZH010000015.1 GCA_949746285.1 uncultured Clostridia bacterium | reverse complement strand
TAAAATATTTTAATGGGATATAAATTCTATCAATATTTTTTAAAGTGCAATAATCCAAATTTAAATCTAAAATATTTAATAATAAAGATATTTTTGGATTAGAATTTTGTTCTTTTTTTATTTTCGTAAGAGGATTCAAATTTATGTTTTCTAGGTTATGAGTGTTTTTTTCCATAACGAGTTTTTCAAGACTTTGAAGTGCATCTCTTCTTAAACTATTTAAACTGCTCATTTGAACAAATAAATTTTTGCCTAAATCAATGTCAAGATTTGAAAATTCAAATTCAGTGTTTCCCGTTTTGCAAATTTGCTCTAATACTTTTTCTTTGCTTAATGGCTTGTTTAAGGCAGAAGTAGGAATATCTGGCAGAGAAACTTCACACTCTAAATTTTTATAGTAACCTAAATTAGAACAAACCCTTAAAGAAATTGGCATATTTTCTTTTATAACAACTTTTCCATTTAAAGGAATTTTCTTAAAATTCTTTTCCTCTTTAAAAGTAGGAGAAATAAATTTATTTAATTTTTGACTTTCTATTCTGTAAATTTTTGAACCAACTGAAATTTTGCCTTTCATTCTACCAATTTTTACAGTAGATCCTTTAGAAATGGTATCAAAATTTTTATTGTTTATCATAAGTTCAGAAATAGTATAGTTTTCATTATTAATAGATATTTTATCTCCAATAGATAAAGCCTCTTCAAGTTTTAAAGTTAAATGACCTTTATTTTCATTAATATGTGAAATAGTTCCAATATAAATTCCCATATTATTAGGTTTTTCTTTAAAAATAAGTTCTTTATTAGCATACGGATTTAAATGACCAGTACTAAAATTACCACGATTAAATACTTGAGCAAGTTCTTCTAAATCAGATAAATTAGTATCTTTATTTTTTTTAGTTAGATTTTCTGAAATCATATTTTTTAAAGTTTTAGAATCTAATTTTATATTATTTGATACTAAATCAATATATTTTCTATATATTCTAGTTACAGTTCCAACATAAGTAGGCGTTTTCATACGACCTTCTATTTTTAATGAATTTATTCCAAGTTTCATAAATTCTGGTAAAAAGCTAATACCGCAATTGTCACGAGGGCTAAGCAAATAGCCTTTATCTAACAAACTACTTTTTCCTGATACATTTTCTTCATAAAGTTCGTAAGGTAATCTACATGGTTGTGCACATAGTCCACGATTTCCAGAACGTCCGCCTATCATACTTGATAATAAGCATTGACCAGAATAGGATATACAAAGTGCACCATGAATAAATACTTCAAGTTCTATAGAAGTATTTTCTCTGATATATTGAATGTCATTGATTGATAATTCTCTAGCTAAAACAACTCTTGAAAATCCTAGGCGCTCCAATTGTTTTACTCCTTCTAAATTATGTACAGTCATTTGAGTACTTGCGTGAAGTGGAATTTCAGGATAATTTTTAAGTAAAAAAGTAGCAAGACCTAAGTCCTGAATAATAATAGCATCAACACCTAAATTATAAGCATTTATAGCTAATTCTACAGCATCCATAAATTCATCATTTTTAATTAATGTGTTTAGAGCTAAATGAACCGAAACATTTCTTAATTTAGCATATCTAATAGCATCTAATAGTTCATTTTTATCAAAATTAGTGGCTTTAGCTCTAGCGCTAAAAGAAGAAGCACCTAGATATACAGCATCGGAACCATTTTGCACTGCAGCTTTTAAACACTCAAAATCTCCGAACAGGAGTAAGTAGTTCTATTTTATTCATAATTTACCTTTCTTATAAAAAATTTAATTATATTTTACAATATTTGGCACGAAACTGCAATAATATAAAGGATAAAACAATATTATACATTTGTATAACAAATACTGACAAAATATATTATACAATTGTATAATGAATATATAGGAAATCTTAAATATAAAAATGGTATGTTAAAGAAAGGAGAAAAATGATTAAGTTATCAGATTCAGAAATTT
>CATJZH010000014.1 GCA_949746285.1 uncultured Clostridia bacterium | reverse complement strand
CTCTTAAATATTCGTTTATTTGATTTAATAATTCCATATGTCTTGCTATTGCTGTATTAAATTGGAATTCATTTATGTCTTGAGTCATTGCTTTTATAGATTTTGCTTTTACCCTTAATAAGTCTTTTTCTTCCATACTTAATTCTGAATTTTTAGTTGCATAATTTATATTATTTTGTGAAATAGATTCTACTAATTTTTCTATTCTTGAAAAATATCTTGTCATTGCTTCTATTCCCTTATCATCCCAAGGTCCACCATTTTTATAATCAAACCCAAACATTAAGTACATTCTAAATATGTCTGATCCATATTTATCAACATACTCATCAGGAGATACTGTATTTCCTTTACTCTTGCTCATTTTATTTCCATCTGGTCCTAGTATCATTCCTTGATGAACTAATCTTTTAAATGGTTCATTAAAATCTAAATATCCTAAATCACGCAATGCTTTAGTCATAAATCTTGCATATATTAAATGCATTGCAGCATGCTCTTTTCCTCCAACATATACATCTGCTGGTGCCATTTTATTTATAATATCTCTGTCAAAAGCTTTTTTATCATTTCTAGCATCTGGATATCTTAATTGATACCAAGAAGAACATACAAATGTATCTAATGTATCTGCTTCCCTTGCTGCATCTCCACCACATTTTGGACATTTGCATTCCATAAATTCTTTTGATTTTTTAAGTGGTGATTCTCCATCTGGCCTAAATTCAACATCATATGGAAGCAATACTGGTAAATCTTCTTCTGGTACAGACACTGGTCCACATTTTTTACAATTTATAATTGGAATAGGTGCTCCCCAATATCTTTGTCTTGAAACTAACCAATCTTTTAATCTATAATTAATTGTTTGTCTCCCTAAACCTTTATTATTTAATTCTTCTGTTATTTTTTCTTTTGCCTCTTCTGATGTTAATCCATCATATTTTCCACTATTTATTAACACACCATATTCTGTATATGGTAAGTCCACTTCTTCTCTATCTTTACTTGTTATCACCTGTTTTATTGGTAAATCATATTTTGTTGCAAATGCATAATCTCTTTCGTCATGCGCTGGTACTGCCATAACTTGACCTGTTCCATAATCTTCTAAAACATAATCTGCTATCCATATTTGAACTCTATCTCCTGTAACAGGATTTATTGCATATGCACCTGTAAATTCCCCAGTTTTTTCTCTTTCTGTTGATAATCTGTCTATTTCATTTAGTTTTAAAGTTTTTTGTATATACTCTGCTACTTTTCCTTTTTGCTCATCTGTTGTAATTTTCTGTACAATTTCACTTTCTGGTGCAACTACAACATATGTTACTCCATTTATTGTATCTACTCTTGTTGTGAATACTGTAAGTTCTAAATCTGTATTTTCTATTTTAAATTTTGCTTCACTACCTGTAGATTTTCCTATCCAGTTTGTTTGCACTTTTTTTGTAGACTCTGGCCAATCTAACTCTGGTAAACAATCTAATAATTCTTCTGCATAATCTGTAATTTTAAAGAACCATTGTGCTAACTTTTTTCTTTCTATTACTGTTCCACATCTTTCACATTTACAATCTATAACTTGTTCATTTGCAAGAACAGTTTTACAACTATTACACCAATTAACTGGTGCTTCTTTTTTATATGCAAGTCCTGCTTCATATAATTTTGTAAATATCCATTGTGTCCATTTATAATAATTTGGCATACAAGTTTCTACTGAATAATCCCAATCATATGAACCACCCATTTCTTCTAATTGTTTTTTCATTGTTTCTATATTCTTTTTTGTTGAATCTTCTGGATGTATTCCTGTTTTTATTGCATAATTTTCTGCTGGAAGTCCAAAGGCATCAAATCCCATTGGATGAAATACATTGTATCCTTGCATTTTTTTAAATCTAGTGAAAGAATCTGCTGGTGCAAAATTAAACCAATGTCCTAAGTGT
>CATJZH010000013.1 GCA_949746285.1 uncultured Clostridia bacterium | reverse complement strand
TTATTTTTTATAGTATTCGTATTTATAAATATTACACATAATTTTTCTTTTTCTGAATTTCTTATAGTAATCTCTTTTAATTCTTCATTTATACCAATATTTGAAGAAACTATATACTCTCCCTTACGTTCTTTTAAATCTAATAATTTTCCTTCATCTATAAGTAATGCTACTTCATTTTCTTTTATTCTTATAATATCTTTTTCAAAAACATTATATTTTTTAAAAATTGTATCATTAGATAAATTTTTTGATTCTATAACTTTACTGTTAGAATTTTGTTCTTGTAAAAAAATTAAATTCATTATATATATTCCTTCTAAAAAAATACGCATTTTTATTTATTCTCTTTAGCAGCTTTTACAAATTCTTTAAACAATGGTGCTGGTTTATCTGGTCTTGATTTAAATTCTGGATGGAATTGTCCTGCTATAAAAAATGGATGATTTATATTTTCAACTATCTCAACTAAACTTCCATCTGGTGAAGTTCCTGAACATATAAGACCTGCTGCTTCTAATTGTTCTTTATAGTCATTATTGTATTCAAATCTATGTCTATGCCTTTCACTAATATTTTCTTGTCCATATATTTTATATGCTAAAGTATCCTTTTTTATACTACAAGGATATGCACCTAATCTCATCGTTCCACCTTTTTTAGTAACTCCTTTTTGTGTTTCCATAATATGTATAACAGGATTATTGGTTGTACCGCTAAATTCCGCTGAATTCGCATCAGTAATCCCTAAAACATTTCTTGCAAATTCTACTACTGCCATTTGCATTCCTAAACATATTCCTAAAAATGGAATATTATTTTCTCTTGCATATTTTATTGCAGTTATTTTTCCATCTATTCCTCTATTTCCAAAACCTCCTGGTACCAATATACCATCATAATCTTTTAATATATTACTTACTGTAGCTTCATTAATTGTCTCAGAATCTATAAAACCAACATTTACTTTTGTGCCATTAGCAAATCCACCATGTCTTAAACTTTCTGCAACTGATAAATATGAATCTTGTAGTTGCATATATTTTCCAACTAAAGCTATACTTACTTCTCCTTGTAAATTTCTTATTGTATTTATAAGTTTTTCCCATTCTTCGTTTTTAGGCTCTACTTTTTCTAATTTTAGCTTTTTACAAACAGCTGTTGCTAATCCATATTTTTCAAGCATAAGTGGTACTGCATATAAATTTTCTGCTGTAAGATTTGGTATAACATTTTCTGGTCTTACATTACAAAACAATGCTAGTTTTTCTCTTATTTCATTTGGAATTTCTGTTTCTGTTCTACAAACTAAAATATCTGGTTTTATTCCAAAAGACTGTAATTCCTTAACTGAGTGTTGAGTAGGTTTTGATTTTAGTTCATTTGACCCACTAATATATGGAAGCAAAGTTACATGTATATACATTATATCATCTGAATCTTTTTCTAAGCCTACTTGTCTAATTGCTTCAATAAAAGCTAATCCTTCTATATCTCCTATTGTCCCACCTAATTCTGTTATTACAATATCTGCTTCTCCTTCAAAACTATATATATTTTCTTTTATTTCATTTGTAACATGTGGAATTACTTGAACAGTCTTTCCTAAATAGTCTCCTTTTCTTTCTTTGTTTAAAACACTTTGATAAATTTTTCCAGAACTTACACTACAATTAGTATTTAAATTTACATCTGTAAATCTTTCATAATGTCCTAAATCCAAATCTGTTTCTGCTCCATCTTCTGTTACAAAAACTTCTCCATGTTCATATGGGCTCATAGTTCCTGGATCTACATTTATATAAGGATCAAATTTCTGGTTTATTACTTTATATCCTCTATTTTTTAATAATCTTCCTAAAGAAGATGCTGTTATTCCTTTTCCTAGACCTGATACTACTCCACCTGTTATAAAAATATATTTTG
>CATJZH010000012.1 GCA_949746285.1 uncultured Clostridia bacterium | reverse complement strand
CTTTTAAAGTCAATTTTAAATGTCTACCTTCAGATAATGCTCTTATTGAATCTATTTTTAAATTTCTATATATAAAAATAGGTGTTTTATTTGATTCTCCAAAAGGCTCTAGGTATTTCAAATTTTTAACATTATCTACACTTATATCTTTCAAATTTATTTCCTTATCAATTTTTATTACTGGTACTAATTCTTCTGTATGTTCCTTTTTAGCTATTTCCTCAAAAGCTTGTTTAAACTCTTCAAATTTACTCTTTTTTAAACTTAAACCAACAGCCATTTCATGACCGCCATACTTTTCTAATAAATTGCTTGTACTACATAATGCTGCATGCAAATCAAATCCGGGAACACTTCTTCCTGAACCTTTTCCATCTTCTCCTTCAAAACATATTAATATGCTAGGTCTAAAATATAATTCTGTAATTTTTGAAGAAACTATTCCTATCACACCATGATGCCAATTTTCAGCACCTAATACTATAACATTTTTATCTTCAATATTATCTTTTTCAATTTCTGCTAATGCTTCTTCAAAAATTCTTTTTTCAATGTTTTGTCTTTGTTTATTATAATCATTCAATTTTTCTGTTATTGTATTTGCCTCTACTATGTTTTCTGTTAAAAACAAATCTAATGCATCTCTTTCATGTCCCATTCTACCACAAGCATTTATTCTAGGAGCAATTCCAAAAGATACGGTATTAGAATTTACTTCATTATATCCAGCGGCATTTAATAAAGCTCTTACTCCTGGAGATTTTGTTTGCTGAATAAGTTTTAAACCTAGTTTTGCTATAACTCTATTTTCATCTATAAGTGGTACTATATCCGAAATAGTTCCAATGCACACAACATCTAAAAACTTAAGATATTCTTTTTCAGGTAATTTTAAATTTATACCTATTGCTTGTATTAATTTAAAAGCAACTCCTACTCCTGCTAAGCTATTAAATGGATATTTATTATCTTTTCTCTTACAATCTATTACAGCTAAAGCCTTAGGTAAAATATCTAATGGTTCATGATGATCTGTTACTATAACTTCCATTCCTAAACTATATGCATACTCTACTTCTTCTGTTCCAGAAATTCCGCAATCTACAGTAATAATTAATTTATATCCTTCTTCAGCAATTTGTTTTATTGCTTCTTTATTTAATCCGTATCCTTCATCTAAACGATTTGGTATATAAGAACCTACATCTAGCCCTCTTTCTTTTAAAAATTTTGCTAATACAGTTATACTAGTTATTCCATCAACATCATAATCTCCATAAATCATTGTTTTTTCTTGTTCATTAATTGCTTTAACAATTCTAGTTACTGCTTTTTTCATATCTGGCATTAGATATGGATCATGAAAATCATTTCTTGTAGGATTTAAAAACAATTCTATTTCTTCATCTTTAACTATATTTCTATTTACTAAGACTGTTGCAAGTAATTCTGAAATATTAAATTTACCCGATATTTCTTTTATCTTTTCCTCATCAGAATTATAAAATTCCCACTTTT
>CATJZH010000011.1 GCA_949746285.1 uncultured Clostridia bacterium | reverse complement strand
CATATATATTAAATATAAAAAAATTTTACATAATTAATATTAGTGTTATAATAATAGCATTTTTTATAGAAAGTTTATACCCTGTACTTGGTATAGAAAAAACTGAATTTATAGAAAGTATAGGAATACCTATACAACAAATTGCTAGAGTAGTAGCTACAGATGGTAATATAACAGAATCACAAATGGAACTTATAGAGAAAATTATTCCTAAAGAAATTATTAAAGAGAAGTATAGAGCAATGCTTGCAGATAAGATTAAGTGGGACGATTCATTTAATCAACAATATTTAGAAGAAAATAAATCTGAATATTTAAAATTATGGTTTGAATTACTTATTCAAAATCCTGAAGAATACATAAGGGCATATTTGCTTCAAACCTCAGGTTTTTGGAGTTTTAATGTAAAAGGGGACGAGGCATATGCTTCAGCGGTTACGTGGGAAAGTATAAATGATAAAGTACCAAATACAGATTTAATAGCTAAAAATTTTAATATATCTTTTAGTGAAGATTTAGTAAAAGTTTCATATTATAGTGGAGGATTCTTTTTTTGGATAACTATTTTGAGCATGTTTATTACATTTAGAATTGGTAATAAAAAAAGTTTAATAGGATATGTACCAGCAATAATCTTATGGGCCACAATTATGATAGCCACTCCAATGGCACAAGCATTAAGGTATGTATATATATTAGTTTTAATTTTACCACTTAATTTATTATATCCAGCTATAGTTTCCACAAATATAAATGAACAAAAATAGTATAAGGAGATAAAATATGGAAATAGGAAAAGATTATATTGGAGTCGGTGTAGGTGCATTTATTGTAAATAAAAATAATGAATTATTATTGCAAAAAAGAGCAGTTCCTGCCGAAAAAGATCATTGGTGTATACCGGGAGGAAGAGTAGAGCTGTTTGAAACTCTAGAACAGACAGTTATAAGAGAAGCTAAAGAAGAAACAGGTTTAGATGTGAAAATAATTTCTATTATGGGAGTTTGTAATCATATTATAAAAGAAGAAAATGCACATTGGGTAGCTGCAAGTTACTTATGCGAAATCGATAAAGGAGAGCCAAGAATAATGGAACCAGATAAAGCATCAGATATGAGATGGTTTCCACTAGATAAGCTTCCAGCAAAGTTAACTATAACAACTAAAAAAGCTTTAGAAGATTATAACAACTTAAAATAATTATCTTTTATATGTCACAAAAAAATGTGTTTTAAAATTTGTAAAAATTACCCCAATTTTTTAGAAAAATTTATTGACAATGAATAATGAAGGTGATAAAATAACTAATAGTCACGTAACTATAAGTAAGTGATTTGCAAGACAAAGTTTGATGCAAAAAAATAGTAAAAAAGCACTTGAAAAATTTTTTGAAAAAAGTTTAAAAAAAGTGTTGACATTATACTATAGTTTGTGTTAAAATAAATCTCGTTCACGGGAAGTG
>CATJZH010000010.1 GCA_949746285.1 uncultured Clostridia bacterium | reverse complement strand
TAAAATATATAAATTTATATAATATTCAAAAGAAAAAGGAGGATACATAAATTGAATGTAAAACATTTTATTGAGGACAAGCTATTAGTATTTGAAATTACAGAAGAGATAGACCATCATAGTTCAGAAAGAATAAGAAAAAGAGCAGATTATGAAATACAAAGATTTATGCCTAAAAAAGTTGTATTAGATTTAAAAAAAGTAAGTTTTATGGATAGTGCAGGAATAGGTTTAGTTATTGGAAGATATAAAACAGCAGGAAGCTTTGGAGGAACTTTAGAGCTTGTAAATGTAAATAATAAGTTAAAGAAAATATTTGAAATGTCTGGAATTTTAAAAATAATACCTATAATAGAGGATTTTAATATAGAACAGACAGGATAAAATATTTATAAGAATTAATTTATTAAAAAGGAGATAAAATTATTATGAAAAGAAATGAGAAGATAAAAAATGAAATGAAAATTGAGTTTTCAAGTAAATCTGCAAATGAAGCTTTTGCTAGAATTTCCGTTGCAGCTTTTGCCTCACAGCTAGACCCAACTATTGAAGAAATTGCAGATATAAAAACCTCAGTATCAGAAGCTGTTACTAATTCAATAATACATGCATATCCAAATAAAGATGGAATTGTAAAGGTAAAAGCTAATTTATATGAGAATGAAATTGAAATTGAAGTATCAGATAATGGAGAAGGAATTGAAAATATAGAAGAAGCAAAAGAACCGCTATATACAACAAAAGGAAATTTAGAAAGATCTGGTATGGGATTTACAATTATGGAAAATTTTATGGATGATCTAAAAGTTGAGTCAGTCGTAGGACTTGGAACAAAAGTTACCATGAATAAAAAAATTAAGAAAAGAATAGAAGAAAGTACATATTAGGAGGGAGTATGCAAGAAAGAGATAAAACTCTTATTGCACAAGCACAGCAAGGTGATAAAGAAGTATTGGCAGAAATTTTAGAGAAAAATAAACGGTCTTATATGGAGTATTGTAAAAAGATTTATTGGAAGAGGATATGAAGCAGATGATTTATATCAAATTGCTTGCATAGGATTTATAGAGGCAATACAGAGATTTAATTTTGAATTTAATGTAGAATTATCTACATATTCAGTACAATATATGATAGGCGAAATTAAGAAATTTTTACGTGATGATGGGATTATAAGAATAAGTAGAAGTGTTAAGGAACTCGGCATAAAAATAAAAGAATTAGAACGTATTTATATGGTAAAAACAGGAGAGTCTTTGTGTATTACGAAGCTTTCAAAAATTTTAGAAATACCAGAAGAAAATATTTATATTGCTATGGAAGCTTCAAGAAATGTAGAATCAATAAATGAAAAAATAGATAAAGAAGGAAAAGAATTAATTGAAATTTTGGCAACTGATGAAGATGAGCAGACAAAAATTATAGATAGAATAACAATATTAGAACTTATAAATGAATTAAATTCAAGGGACAAGCAGATTATAGATTTAAGATATTTTAAAGATAAAACTCAAAGTCAAGTAGCAAATATTTTAGGAATTTCTCAAGTACATGTTTCGAGAATAGAAAAAAGAATTTTAAGTAATTTCCGAGAGAAATTATTAGCATAAGAAAGGATTTATAATTTGAAAAAAATAATATTTTATTTAATTTTTATTGTTATTTTAATAATTGTAATGCCAATGATTTTTACAAATAAATTTAAAACAGAAGAAGTAGTTTCAAATGAAGTATTAGAAGAAAAATTTGATTATGGAAAATATAGTAATATATGATTAATTCACACAGAAACAGGAGAG
>CATJZH010000009.1 GCA_949746285.1 uncultured Clostridia bacterium | reverse complement strand
TCTTCAATAGTTATATCATTTGTTAAATTATTTTCTATATATTCAATAGCTCTACTTATAGATTCACACCAGTTCATATTTTTCTCCTTTTAAGTTCATAAATAAATTTTAGCTTATAAAGCTCTACTTTACCCGATATTTCTTGTTAATATTTGTCTATAAACTTTAAAGAGCAAATTTAAAAATCTGCTCTTTTCTATAATTAATATTCTCTTTCTTGATGATTATCTTCTTTTAATTTTACTCTTAATGATTTTTCCATAACCATAGATGGAGCCTTATCATTTGTATTTGGATTTATATAGTTAGTTTTTTGATAACCTCTACTAACATAAAAATCTATTGCTTTAGAATTTTGCATTTTTACCCATATGCTAGATTTTTGATAATTTAGTTCTTTCAGCCTATTCTCTGCAAAAAAGATAGCCTGACTTCCTATACCTTTTCCCTGATATTCACTCATTATATGTAAGGATTTTATTTCTCCTATACCATCAATATCATCTCTATAATAATTATTTCCATCAGAATAATACTTAATTGGCTTACCAATCTTTAATATTCCAATCGAAGTTCCATCAACTGTTAACATATAAAGTTCTGAGTTTCCATTGGATTTATTTACTTCTTCTAAAAAGTTTTCTTTTAATTTTTCTATATTATAATTGTTATCCATATAATCTCTAGAAACATATTGAGAATATATATTTTCAGAAGATTGGTGCAATATTTCTGCCCAATCATTTACATCTCCTTCAGTTGCTCTTCTAATTTTTACTGGTAATATCTTTTTTACAAAATTGTCCATCTTTTATTCCTCTTATTCATTTTCATTCCCATATATTTTACCTCTTGAATCTAATTGAATTTCATATCCATATTCAAAAATATATGATATTCCAAATAAAAATAATATTTGTATTACATCAAAAAGTTCAAAACCTACATCTAAATCAGACTCTAGTATATTTTCAAATATAAGTCCTCCACCAGTTGGTAAAATTAATGCAATAATCATAAGTTTTGCCATTTCTTTAATATACCTAACATTTTCTAATGTAAATGGTGTATCTCCTTGATTTATATTTATAAATAATTTTTCTAATCTACTAAATGTCATTATATATAATACTAAACAAACTATTAAACATCCGTATCCTAGTTCTAAAAAGACTATTATTTGACCTTTAGAATTATTTTCTAATACATTTTTCATTTGTAAAATAGTATCTTGATCTTTGGCGTCTGCAATCAGAATATCATTTGCCTTTAACTCTAAAGTTATTCCATCATTTGATTTTTCTTCTGTTATAGTTATTTTGTCATCTATTCTTGCTCCCTTAAATACAATAGTATCATCTTTTAACTCTATATTGCTTATAAATATTGGTGTAACTATTAATAAAAATACTATAATGGGAATTGATATTGTTGTAACAATCTTTCCAATCCTTGCAAGTATATAAATTGCCTTACTAATCCCTTTCATTTTCTTTTGCTTTTCAGCTTTAAATTTAACTACACTCATCTTTATTTCTTCATCTAACGAATTTATATCTGTTAGGTTTTCT
>CATJZH010000008.1 GCA_949746285.1 uncultured Clostridia bacterium | reverse complement strand
TTTCAGAAATAGGAATAGAACCTTTTCTATATAAAATAATAGAAGCTTCTGTTGTTTGCTTTTGAGCTTTTACTATTTCATTTTTTGAGGATAAAGGTTTTAAATTTTTTATATAATCTTTTCCTAAATAAGTAATTGCAAAATTTTCTAATATATTGCAAATTTTATTAAATTCTAATTTTTCTAATGTTTTTATATTCATAATTAATTCCTTTTTTATAGTATGTGCAAATACTATCACAAAAATAATAAAAAATCCAATTATTACCTGAAAAATATTAAAAATTTTACAGATAATAAAATTTAGAAGGAGAAAAAATATGGAATATAATATGACTTTTCAAGATAATATACCAGAACGTGATTTTAACAATAGGGCAAAGGGAACTCTTAATTGGATAAAAGAAAATAGAGATAAATTTGATTGGGCAAAAGATCCAAATGCTTATGAAATGACCAACTTTTTTCTTTTTGGTGCAAAATATGCAGCAGAAGGGCAAGATATCAATATACAATATTTGGAAGAAATGTGGAAAATACGTTCTCAAGATTTTGCCAATTGTGGTATTGGTGAAAACAATTTTGTATATGGGATATGTGAAGATTCATTTAATGGTTCAAAAAATGGGCGAGCTTTGGTTAATGATGAAAATTCACATCATGCTTTAAGAAAAATGGCTGGTATAGGTTTATATTTAAAACAACAACAAAGGGATGGACATGAAATTAGATATGATAATTTATCAGAATTTCAAGTATTACTCGAAACTAGTAGAACTTTAAAAGGAGTACATCCAGAGTTATTTGAAAAATATAAGTTCGGAGAAAATATAGAAGTTATTTATGGATTACTTGAAAAAAATTTAGATGAACAATCTAAAAAAACAATATTAGATGCTAAACAAAAATTACTCGGAGTTACTAAACAGGATAGGGAAGTAAGAATTCCAGAAGACAAAACAGTTGAGGAAAGATAGAGTTATTATAAAAATATAGGGACATGAATAGTCCCTATATTTTTATTTTACCACAAGCAATTTTAGTTCCAGAATTTCCACTTGGTTGGGAAGTAAAATCATCAGGCATGTCATGGATTATAACTACTCTTCCTAAAATATCTTTTATTTTAAATTTATTAATCAAAACACTCATATATGCATACCCATTATTTTCAATTAAAGGAGGTAAATCTCCTACATGAAAAGGATGAGGGCAGTTGGTTGTATTTAGATGTGATTTAGAATTAGCAAATTCATCATTTGGAAGTCCACTACATGAAGAACCTTCGTGTAAATGAAAACCAAAAAAGCGACCTGTGCAATTATTTGATGATTGTGGCAAGTTGTTAATTTTAGCAGTAACTAAAATTCCACTTTTGTTCTCCTTAAAAGATACAATACCATTTATGTTTGGATATTTTTTTCCGCCTTTTATAATAGCTTTAGCATAATTAAAAAACATATGATACCTCCATTTTATATTATATAATATGCAATACTAAATAAAATGTCAGGAATCAAAAAAACAATACTGTAAAACTTTTGAGTGTGCCCTGACAGTTGGTGTTGCTGATATTTCAATAAAAAATTGAGGTTTGGAGTTGTATATTTCAGGCTCTATAAAATTTTATAAAAAAATAAAACCTCTAGTTTTACTAGAGGTTTTGGTGCGCCCTCAAGGATTCGAACCTTGGACCCACCGGTTATGAGCCGGTTG
>CATJZH010000007.1 GCA_949746285.1 uncultured Clostridia bacterium | reverse complement strand
TAAAATGGCAGTAGTTGCAATGAAACAATTACTTGAAGCAGGTGTTCATTTTGGACATCAAACAAGAAGATGGGATCCTAAAATGGCTGAATATATATTTCAAGCTAGAAACGGAATCCATATAATTGATTTACAAAAAACATCAAAAAAATTAGACGAGGCTTATAAGTTCATAAAAGAACAAGCTGAAGAAGGGAAAACAGTTCTTTTTGTAGGTACAAAAAAACAAGCACAAGAATGTATAAAAGAAGCTGCACAAAAATGTAGCATGTACTATGTAGACCAAAGATGGTTAGGTGGAATGCTTACAAACTTCAAAACAATAGAAGGTAGAATTCAAAGATTAAAAGATTTAGAAGTAATGGCAGAAGATGGTACATTTGATGTGTTACCTAAAAAAGAAGTTAGTGCTCTTAAAAATGAAATGGAAAAACTAGAAAAAAATCTTGGTGGAATTAAAGATATGAAAGAAATGCCAGGAGTTATGTTTGTAGTAGATCCTAAAAAAGAAAGAATAGCAATATTAGAAGCTAGAAAATTAGGAATACCAGTTGTAGGACTAGTAGATACAAACTGTAATCCAGAAGATGTAGACTATGCTATACCAGGAAATGATGATGCTATAAGAGCTGTTAAATTAATAGCAGACGTTATGGCAAATGCTGTTATAGAAGGTAGACAAGGTGAAGATGCAGAAATAGCTGAAGAAATGGTTTCTGATGAAGAAGTTACAGACATAGAAGAAGTTGTAGCAGAAGAAAAAGAAGAAACAGCAGAAGAAAAAGTAGAAGAATAATAAATTTTTATAAAAGGGCGCTATTACATAGGTAAACACGCCCTAATTTTAAATAATATAGGAGGTACTAAAATGATAACTGCAGAATTAGTAAAACAACTAAGAGAAAAAACAGGAGCAGGAATGATGGACTGCAAAAAAGTTTTAACAGAAACAGATGGAGATATGGAAAAAGCAGCTGAGCTATTAAGAGAAAGAGGAATTGCAAAAGCAGCAAAAAAATCTGGAAGAGTAGCTGCAGAAGGTTTAGTAGCTGCATATGTTTCATCAGATAAAAAAGTTGGAGCAATAGTAGAAGTAAATGCAGAAACAGACTTTGTTGCTAAAAATGGTGAATTTGTTGAATTTGTAAATGATGTAGCTGAAATAGTTACAACAGCAAATCCAGCTAATGTAGATGCATTATTAGAAACAACATATAAAAATACAGGAAAAACAGTAAAAGAAGTTTTAACAGACAAAATAGCTACAATAGGTGAAAATATGACAATAAGAAGATTTGAAAGATTTGAATCTGAAGGATTAGTTGAAAGTTATATTCATGGTGAAGGAAAAATAGCTGTTTTAGTAGATTTTAAATCTGGAGACAGTACACTTGCAAAAGATGTATGTATGCAAATAGCAGCAGCAAGACCTGAATATTTAAATGAGCAATCAGTACCAGCTGATAGAGTAGAAAAAGAAAAAGAAATCTTAAAAGCACAAACAATGAATGAAGGAAAACCAGAAGCAATTGCAGAAAAAATTGTTGAAGGAAGAATTGGAAAATTCT
>CATJZH010000006.1 GCA_949746285.1 uncultured Clostridia bacterium | reverse complement strand
GTTGTAAAAAATGGAGCAGAATTTGTGGTAGTAAAAACAGGAAAAATATTTACTATGCCAGGACTTCCAGAAATACCTTCAGCAGAAAGAATTAAAATAGATGAAAATGGAGAAATTGAAGGAATCTTTTAAAAGATATATAAAAAAACAGAGAAAAATCATTTTCTCTGTTTTTTTATATTTAACTTTCACTATTTCCAAATAATATTTTTGGTAAATGCATAATTTTATAAAATGCTAATTTAATCTTTTTTCTCATCATATAAAATTTACTTAAACTTTTTGAACTAACAATGAAGTTATCATCTGTTTTTACTAATGAAGTTTCAGAATTTTGTTTAACTTTTGGAATGTCTGTTTCTATAATATTATCAAATAATGATTCAGAAGATTCTTCTGTTTTTATTAGTGTATCAGCAATTGTTTCACCTGTAAGTTCATCAAATTCTGCAATATTTTCATGAGTTTCTAAATCTGTATTCATTAATGAACTTATATTGTTATCAACTACCTTTATTTCAGCAATGTCTTTAGTAGAAGTTGCTTTTTCATATAAATTATTTATAAGACTATCTATTATAGTATCTATTTTTTTATCTTCTTCTAAATTGGTTTGGTCATCAAAAAAAGTAACTATTTTATCTTCTGAAGTATTAGTGTCTTCTATTTTTCTATCAATATTGTTAGTTTCGATTTCAGTATTTTCCTCAAATGTATTAATAGTTTCATTAGTATCATCTATTTCTTCAAAAATAGTGGTAGGTTCAATATCATTATCGTTTTCTTCAAGTATAGTAATTGTTTCTGTTTCATTTGCTTCTTCAACATTAGAAATTAATTTTGATATTAGATTATCAGGTTCATCAGAAGAAGGTTCTTCTGTAGGTAAAACAGAATCTGATAAAACAGATGAGTGTGTAATAGGTGATAATATATCATTTACTAGAGAATTCATATCAAAGTTAGATTCTTGATCAAAATCATCTTCTTCAACAATATTATCAAATAAATTTTCAGGTGCATCAAATGTTGTTTCAGTACGTTTTTGTGCTGTTTCTTCAACTTGATTTATACATTTTTTTATTGTTTCTTTTTCTATTTTTGATATATCACAATTTAAAATATCATCTAATAAACCATCAAGCAAATCTTCATTTATTATAAAATTTTCTTCTAATATTTTAGATATAGGAGTTGTATAATTAAAATTATTGTTATTGTCCCATTCGTTGTTTGAATTTTTAAAACAGAAATTTAAATTTTCAAAGTCTAAAAGTTTTATTTCAGCTGTAAATCCTTTTTCTGTTTTTTTCATTTCTTGTTCAGTTGTATTTTTCCATTCATCATTAAACCCATAAACAACACTTACTGATTCAGAGTTATTCTTAAATAAATTTCCTGAATATGTAAGTGTACAGGCATCAGATGTTAGATTATTAATAAATTTTATATCTGTAGATAAATTCATATTGAAACACTCCTATTTTTACATATTAATACAATATATC
>CATJZH010000005.1 GCA_949746285.1 uncultured Clostridia bacterium | reverse complement strand
GTTTACTGCTATTATTTCTTCTGGTAATTTAACTAAAAATGTTCCATTTTGCCATTTTACTTGATTATTACTTTCTACTGCTTGAGCTTGTATTTTTATGATGTCATTTTTCTCTGTTGACTGCGTTGATATAGTATTTTTACTTATTGTTATATTTGCTATTGATATTGGTGCTTCATAATTTGCTGTTCCTGTCCTACTTTCTATATATTCTCCTGCTAAATATCCCACTAATGTTGAATTTATATATTGCAAAGTGTCAAATGCTTCTCTTTCATATTTATTTGTTAGTTTTTCATCATCTATTTCTTTTACGTTATAAACATATAATGATGCTTCATTCTTTTGAACTTTGCTTGTTTCTATTCTTATATGTCTTACTGGTAATTCATATTTATATGGATTGCTTGATGTATATTTATTCCATTTATCTTTTGTAAATGTTTCTAATAAATTCCCTGTTTCTTCATCATATACTTTTATCCATCCTTCTTCTCCTAATAAATTATCTGCACCACTAAAATAAATACCTACATTAGAAACAACACCTTCCATACTCTCTTCGCTGCTATCTGTTTTTACAAATTATCTGAAACAATTGCTTCTCCAGCTTTAGTTTCTTTCATTACTATTCCATCTAGTTCAGCATTTGTTCCAACATATCCCTTCCACATTACTGTGTATGTATCATCTTTTTCTAATTCACTATGTCCTTCATATATTTTTAAAGGTTTTTGTTTTGATATAATATATCTAGTATTGGGTTCATATAATTTCTTTCCTACTGCTATTTCAAAACTTGTTCTATAAATATGACCTGTTGGCGGTTGTGGTTTTTCATAGTTTACTAATATGCTTGAATTTGCTAGATTTGATTTATATGGATTCATAAATTCTACGTTCTGATTATTATATCCTTCATAATATGTTCTTACTGGTATTTTTATTTGTACCGTTTCTGTTCCAAGGCTTTGATATGCTTCTATTGGATATACCACTTTTATTTCATATCTGTTCTTTCTACTTATTCCATTTGTTACTCTTCCATCTGAATCTGTTATTGCATTTCTATCTAATGTAAATATTCTTGTTTCTTCATTATAAGCAAATTCTGCATTACTTCCTGCATATGACACTTCTAATGCTGCATATCCATTTAGCTCTGGTATTTCACCTTCTACATGGTTTTTCTTTAATATTAATTTTTCTTCTATTTCTTGTGTTTCCACTAAGAACTTTAATGTTAATGTTCTATCTTCTTCATTTATTGCTTCTTCAAGATTTCCTACAGAATTATTATACGTATTTATTATGGCTTTAGTTCTTGCATACCAATCTATATTAAAATCTACTTGCTTTGTTATTTCTGTTTCTGTTCCATCTTCTGCTACATATGTTCCTGTTAAAATTACACTATTTTCTTTGCTATAATTATTTATATTGTTTCCTATTGCACTTGCTCT
>CATJZH010000004.1 GCA_949746285.1 uncultured Clostridia bacterium | reverse complement strand
TTTAAATCATTATTATATTTTTAATTTAAATAGTATTTGTTAAAATAATTAATTTCAGAATTTTCTAATAAAGACTTTTTATCTATTTTTCCACCAAGATTTCTAGGCATATTTTCAACAAACAAAATGTTATAAGGTATGGATGTCTCCTCTAGATTTTCAAAACTTTTTTCTAATATATACTTTTTAGCCTTATCTATATCACAATCATTTGTCTTTAATTTTATAAAAGTAACTGGAACTGTTTGTTCATTAGGGTGGCTAACTCCTATTGTTTCGCACGTATCTACAATATCAATACTACTTATAAAATCATTTATTTTTGAAGGATAAACATTAAAGCCTTTTCGCATAAATATATCTTTCATTCTATCTATTATATAAACTTGTCCATCTTCATCTATTCTTCCTAAATCTGATGTATGTAGCCAAACTTTGCCATCTTTATGGATTTTCAACACTTTCTTTGTTTCTTCTTTATTATTCAAATACTCTTTCATAACTGTAGGTCCAGAAATGCAAATCTCACCTTCTTCATTGTATTGAAGTTCTTCTGAAGTTCCCGGTTTAAAAATTCCCATGTTTTCTAACGGTAATGGAATACCTACACCGCCAAATTTATAAGCTGTTTTTTTAGCATAGGTTGCTGCTCCGCCATTTTCTGTGCAACCTAACCCTTGTCTAACAATAACATTTTTCTCATCATTAATATGGGGATTTACCTTATCTATATTATTTAAAGAGATTTCTAATTCTTTTGATAAAGAAGCTCCCCCAGAAACCATATTTTTGACTTTATTATAAACCTTTTTTCCATTTTTCTTATATTCTTTTAATATTTCTTCATAATGAACTGGACCGCCAGTAAAATGAGAAACTTTATATTTCTCTAAAAGAGGTAAAACATTACTAACTAATTCTGGAATTAAAATACTCTCTAGACCACATACACCTGAATAATGTGCAACAGCAATACCATAACCGATTGATTGAATAAGAATGTCCAAAAGTTTATCACCCTGTTCAAAATTCATGTCCCCAACATAGTGTTGTAATGCCATAGAATTTAAATTCTCATTTGTTAAACATACACCTTTTGGAATTCCAGTTGTGCCACTAGTACCAATTATTACTGCAATTTTGTTTGGCGAAAAATAAGGTTTTATATTTTCTTTTATATTTTTTGAACCCAAAATAAATTTATCCCAAGATACATAAGATTTATTTGTTTCTATATTATCATCTTGCAAATTCTTTCTTTTTAAATTTACTAATACTTTAATAAAATATGGAATTGATTCTTGTCCATTAGTAACTATAATATTTGTAATAGCATTATTATCATTTAAAATCTTCTCAAATTTTTTATAAAACATATTAAAAATAAAAATATTTTTAACTTTATTTTCTTTTATAATTCTATTTAGT
>CATJZH010000003.1 GCA_949746285.1 uncultured Clostridia bacterium | reverse complement strand
TAAAAGTATTATATAAAATAGAGGGGGCTACTTTAAAAGTGGAAGAATTAGAAGTTTTTAATAAGTTAAAAATAGGATTAGCTTCAGATGAGAAAATAAGAGAATGGTCTCATGGAGAGGTAAAGAAACCTGAAACTATAAACTATAGAACTTTAAAACCAGAAAAAGATGGTTTATTTTGCGAAAAAATATTTGGTCCAACAAAAGACTGGGAATGTCATTGTGGAAAATATAAAAGAGTAAGATATAAAGGAATAGTTTGTGATAGATGTGGTGTTGAAGTAACAACAGCTAAAGTTAGAAGAGAGAGAATGGGACATATAGAACTTGCTGCACCTATTGCACATATTTGGTATTTTAAAGGAATTCCAAGTAGAATAGGATTATTGCTAGATATATCACCTAGAAGCCTAGAAAAAGTTATATATTTTGCATCATATATAGTTACAGATAAAGGAACATCTGGATTATTAAAATGCCAAGTATTAACAGAAAAAGAATATATTGAAGCAGTTGAAAAATATGGAAGAGGTTCTTTTAAAGCAGAAATGGGTGCAGAAGCTATAGGAAAATTATTAGCTGAAATCGATATGGATAAATTATCTGCAAAATTAAAGAAAGAACTTGCAAAAGCTAGTGAGCAAAAGAAAGCAAAAATTATAAAAAGATTAGATACTGTAGAATCATTTAGAGTTTCTGAAAACAAACCAGAATGGATGATAATGAATGTTATACCAGTTATTCCACCAGAACTAAGACCAATGGTTCAACTAGATGGTGGTAGATTTGCTACATCAGATTTAAATGATTTATATAGAAGAGTTATAAACAGAAATAACAGATTAAAAAGATTATTAGAATTAGGTGCACCAGAGATTATTGTAAGAAATGAAAAAAGAATGTTACAAGAATCTGTAGATGCGTTAATAGATAATGGAAGACGTGGAAGACCAGTTACAGGAGCAGGAAATAGAGCATTAAAATCACTTTCAGACATGCTTAAAGGAAAACAGGGTAGATTTAGACAAAACTTACTTGGAAAACGTGTTGATTATTCAGGGCGTTCAGTTATAGTAGTAGGACCAGAATTAAAAATTTATCAATGTGGACT
>CATJZH010000002.1 GCA_949746285.1 uncultured Clostridia bacterium | reverse complement strand
TAGTTTGCTTTTATTCCTGTTTTACTGTTTATTCTATCTATATTTGCATATGTTCCTTTGTCTACACTCGCATTTGCTATTGCTTTTACTACACTTATTACTAAGTTTCCTTCTCCTTCTGGTTTACTCATTTCAAAACTTAGTTTTGTATATTTCTCCGCAAATCCTACTAATATTTGTCCTGCTTCATTTACTTCTGTTTCTTTATTTATTGTAAATATTACATTTCCTGCTTCATCTTTTACTTTGATTTCTCCATTTTCTCCTAAAATACTTTCAAAGTTCTCTTTTGAGATTCCTACTGTTTTATAATATATGTCATTATTTGCTATTTCATTTCCTTCTTTATCTACATATGTGTTTGCTCTATCTTCTATTTCTATTCCTTCTACTATGTCTTTATATGATACGTTTACCATTATTTCTGTTGGTATTTCTGTTTCATATTTTCCTTCATTATTGTAATTTACATATGCATATGCTTTACTTATCTCTTCTTTTTTATTTTCTATATTTAATGATACTATGTCTCCTGATTTCTCTTTTAACTCGTAATTATATTCTTTACTATTTGTTACTATGTTTTCTTCTGCTAGTCCACTTAATGTTGTCATTTTTGCTGTTACATCTGTGTTTACTTCTAAGGCTTCTTCTCCTACCTCTACATTTTCATATGTGTATGTTACTAAAAATTCATCTATTCCTGATCCATTATAATATCTTTCTTCTTCTACTATTTCTTTTTCTGCATCTTGTAAATATTCATCTGGATTATAATTTACTTCTACTTTTTGTTTCTCGTTTTCTACTTTTATTGTTAATTTGTTTTCTTCTTCATTATAATTCCAGTTATCTTCACTAAAGTTTACAGATCCTGCTTCTTCTCCATTTGTTCCCTTTGTTGTATTTGCTACTACTGTTACTTTACTTGGTTTTACATCTTTTAATAATGGGGCTGTTATCTCTAATTCTGAACTTTTTACTGGTAATGTATTTTCTTCTGATGAGCTATTTACTTTTTCTACTGTTTGTAAAATTACTCCTGCTCCATAGTCTATGTATTTTGTCATTTCTG
>CATJZH010000001.1 GCA_949746285.1 uncultured Clostridia bacterium | reverse complement strand
GTTGCCCGATTTAAACTTTTTAACAGTTTGCTTAATTGCCGCCAACTGCTCGGGGCGGAATGATATTAATACTATTTTTAAATTAATTTCTATTCTCATAATTCACCTTTTAAAACTCTAATATTCTTGACGGATCTATAAATCTATTATCAACTCTTATTTCAAAATGCAGATGTGGTCCTGTACTATTTCCAGTACTTCCGACTTCTCCTATATCTTGTCCTTGTGCAACAATTTGTCCTTCTTTAACATAAACATTTAAGCAATGTGCATATAATGTAGTTACATTATTACATCTAATTTTTATATGATTTCCATAATCTCCTTCGCTTGATACAAGAGTAACAATTCCTCCCATAGATGCTTTAATGTGTGTACCTTGTTCTATGGCTAAATCAGTTCCTGTATGATATCCTGTTACATTTTGGTTTTCCGACGTTCTTGAACCAAATGTCGAGGTTACAGTTCCTTCTATAGGTTTTATAAAACTGTATGCTGCTTTTAAATTTTCTACATCTAAATTCATTTGACTTATAGAACTACTTATATCTGAATTTTGTATATCTTCTGTCACAGGTTCTAAATTTTGTACTAAACCTTCTTGATTTTGTCGTTCTTCATTTGGTTCATCCATTTCAGTATTATTTTCATTCAATTCTATGCCTAAGAATTCATTTACTTTTGAAGTTATGTTTACATTATATTCATTTAGTACTCCTAAAAATTGTTTAGTAAATACAAAATCTTTATTTTGAATACAAAACACTATTACTGCTATATTTAACATTATAAGTAACTGTAATAAAATTTTATCTTTTAAACTCTTTTTTACTTCAAAATTAGATTTATCTCTTATGGAAATATTCTGATTATTTCTTCTAAAATATATTTCTTCTGCTTTTCTAATTTTTTCATCTTCATTTAAAATTCTTTCCAAAAAAATACACCTCTCTTACATGTTTCTAATATATTCATGTAAGAAAGGTTTATGATAAATTTT